>NZ_JBALOV010000036.1:0-128122 GCF_036965045.1 Bacillus sp. JJ1533
CCTTTTCGTCTTCATCACCTCGATGATGACCGTTTAACCGAATGTAACGAAGCCTTTTCGTCTTCATCACCCCGATGATGACCGTTTGAACGAATTCAACGCTGTCTTTTCGTCTTCATCACCCCGATGATGACCGTTTAACCGAATTCAACCACGCCTTTTCGTCTTCATAACTCCGATGAATACCCCTCGGACGTAATAACGTCATCATCCTACTTAAACTACATCCACCCCATCTCCTTCATAACACTAAAAAAACCCCAATCCGCATCAAACCATTGCGAACCGGGGTTGCCTAACCTCAAATATCCAATTATTTTACTGCTTTTACCCAGTCAGCTGCGAATTTTTCTAAGCCTTGGTCTGTAAGTGGGTGCTTAGTAAGCTGCTCAATGACAGAGTATGGAATCGTTGCGATGTGAGCACCAGCCAATGCTACGCGAGTAACGTGGTCTGGGTGTCTTACAGATGCAGCGATGATTTGTGAATCAAGGTTGTGAATACGGAAAAGTTCAGCAATTTTAGCTACAAGCTGTACGCCATCTTCAGAAATGTCGTCAAGACGACCTAAGAATGGAGATACATAAGTTGCACCAGCACGTGCTGCAAGTAGAGCTTGGTTCATAGTGAAAATTAACGTAACGTTTGTTTTCACGCCTTTTTTAGATAGATAGCGAGTAGCTTCTAATCCAGCTACAGTCATTGGAACTTTGATTGTGATGTTTTTGTCGCCACCGTTTATTTTGATAAGCTCTTCAGCTTCTGCAATCATTTGTTCAGCAGTTTCAGCATCAGGAGATACTTCAGCAGATACGCTTTCTACTTCTGGCACAGCTTGAAGAATTTCTGCGATGCGGTCTTCGAACTTAACGCCTTCTTTTACAACAAGTGATGGGTTTGTTGTTACACCAGATAGAACACCCATTTTGTACGCTTTTTTAATATCATCTAGGTTAGCTGTATCGATAAAAAATTTCATTTCTTTTCCCTCCAGTAACTTAATTATATCAAAGATATTGTTCACACATTTGACTCACCTATTCGCAAAAGGCAAGTCAAATGCAGTTAGTAAAAACTACTATTTTACAAAATTTCTTTAAAGTTCTTAACTACGTTTTCAACTGTAAAGCCGTATTCTGCTAACAGTTTGTCTGCCGGTGCAGATGCTCCGAATGTGTTAACAGCAAGGACTTTACCTTCGTCACCAACGAATTCTTTCCATCCAAGTGGTGAAGCCATTTCGATTCCAAGACGAGCTTTAACTGCTTTTGGAAGAACACTTTCTTTGTATTCAGCAGATTGCTTTTCAAAGCGATCCCAGCTTGGCATACTCACAACTGATACGAAGATGCCTTCTTTTTCTAACTCTTTTTGTGCAGCCATTGCTAATGAAACTTCAGAACCTGTTGCAAGTAATAGACCTGCTACTTCTCCTTTTGCTTCAGAAACAACGTAAGCACCTTTTTTAACACCTTCATATACAGCTTCTTGGTCTAGCTCTAAGGTTGGTAGACCTTGACGAGTTAGGACAAGTGCTGTTGGTGTATCTGTGCTTTCAATTGCTAAGCGCCATGCAGACGCAGTTTCTTTTGCATCAGCTGGACGTAGAATCGATAAACCTGGCATTGCACGTAATGCAGCCAATTGTTCTACTGGCTCATGTGTTGGGCCGTCTTCACCAACTGCAATTGAGTCATGTGTAAACACATATGTTACAGGGAGCTTCATTAGAGCTGCTAGACGAATAGCTGGACGTAGGTAATCAGAGAATACGAAGAATGTAGCTCCAAATACTTTTACACCACCATGAAGGGCCATACCGTTGATTGCAGCACCCATTGCAAATTCTCTTACTCCGAACCAGATGTTACGAGCAGCAAAGCTGTCGATGGCATAGTTCTTTTCAGACGTGATTAACGTTTTATTTGATCCTGCTAAGTCTGCTGAACCACCGATTAGTTGTGGAATTGCAGTAGCAGCAGCATTTAAAGCTTTACCTGAAGCATCACGAGTTGCAAATGAAGATCCAGCTTCGAAAGTTGGAAGTGAAGCTTCCCAGTTTTCAGGTAGCTCGCCATTTAATGCCATTTCAAATTGCTTCGCTAATTCAGGGTATTCTTTTTTATATTCTGCAAATAATTCATTCCATACACTTTCTTTTTGCTTACCAGCTTCTACAAATTGGCTGTAGTGCTCTCTTACTTCTTCTGGAACGAAGAATGGCTCTTCATAAGTCCAGCCGTATGCTTCTTTCGTTAAAGCAACTTCGTCTTTACCAAGTGGAGCACCGTGTGATGCAGATTTTCCTCCTTTATTTGGAGAACCGAAGCCGATTGTTGTTTTAACTTCAATTAAAGTCGGACGGTTTAAATCTGCTTTTGCTGCTTGTAAAGCATTTTGAAGTTCTTCAATATCATTTCCGTTTTCAACACGGATTACTTGCCATCCGTAAGCTTTAAAACGATCTTCAACACTTTCAGAGAAAGAAAGGTTTAAATCACCATCAAGAGAAATGTCGTTTGAATCGTACATTACGATAAGACGGCCTAGTTTTAGATGACCAGCAAGTGAAGCTGCTTCTGCAGAAACACCTTCCATTAAGTCTCCATCACCACAAATTGCATATGTAAAGTGGTTGACTACTTCATAGTTATCTTTATTGTAAGTTTCAGCTAGATGTCTTTCAGCCATTGCCATACCAACAGACATAGCAATACCTTGGCCTAGTGGACCAGTAGTTGCTTCAACGCCTGGAGTGTGTCCAAACTCAGGATGTCCTGGAGTTCTGCTTCCCCATTGGCGGAAACCTTTTAAGTCTTCCATTGTTACATCGTAACCAAATAAATGTAATAAACTATATAAAAGCATGGAACCGTGTCCAGCAGATAAAACGAAGCGATCGCGGTTGAACCAGTTTGGATTAGAAGGGTTGTGATTCATTTCTTTTGCCCATAGAGTGTAAGCCATTGGTGCAGCACCCATCGGCATACCTGGGTGGCCAGAATTTGCTTTCTCTATAGCATCAATAGAAAGAGTTCGAATTGTATTAATTGCTAACAAATCAAGTTCTTTATCATTTAGAGTTGTTTTCATTTTTTACCACTCTCCTAAACTATTAAAATAGTATTTCTATACTGTTATACCCTACCTAAAAAATCCAATCTTTTCAATCTTTAAAATAAGATGTATAATTAATTCGTTCACTAAACAAATTATAACCATTAATAATGTACCACCCTTATCTTTATTCGTCAATTATCTAAATTCAAACAATTTTAATCAACGCTTTTTGAAAGCGTCGTCAAAACGGTTACACATATTGCTTTTCATAATGCGTAACTTAATGATGATATCTTCTTTTAAAAATTATGTACTAACAACTGGGGGATTTATAATGATAACCGGTGATGCAGCATATATAAAAAAAATAAATCGCTCGCTTATTTTAGAAAAAATAGTAGAAGAAGGTATGATTTCAAGGGCTGACATTTCCAAAGCCACAGCCCTTACCAGGGCGACGGTTTCTGCACAGGTGGCTGATTTGTTAGACGAGGGCTTAATCATTGAAACACAGCTTGAGCATACGAGTGTTGGAAGAAAGCCGATAATGCTTTCATTGAAAGCGAATGCCGGCTATGCTCTTGGAATCGACGTGGACTATGAACTAATCTCTTTTACCGTATCAGACCTACTCGGAAAACCTATTTTCGAAAAATCAATTGAGTGCCATAGTCTAGACTATGGCTACATTCTGCAGCTATTAATTGAACAAATTAATAGTCTGGATAAGAAGTTTAATGATAGCCGTTATGGGATTATTGGCGTTGTGATTGCCATTCACGGACTTGTTGGAAAGGATGAAAAAATTCACTTCGTGCCACGCTACCTGTGGCGGTCCGTTGATTTGAAGGCAGACCTTGAAAAAGCATGTGGTCTCAATATTCAAATTGAAAATAACGCAAATATGTCCACTTTTGCTGAAAGAGTGTTTAACCATCATGAAACCAATAGCCTTCTGTGTACCACGATTTATTCTGGAATTGGACTAGGAATAATTGTGGACAATCATTTTTTTAGAGGGAATGATGGATTCGCCGGTGAAATCGGTCATATGATTGTTGTTCCACATGGCAGACCCTGTCGATGCGGCAATGAAGGGTGCTGGGAACAGTATGCCTCAGAGTCTGTTTTTTTAGAAAATATAAAAGCCGAAAAAGGCCTTTCTTCTTTTACATATGCTGATTTACAAAAGCTGATAGAAGAGGGCGACGAGGACATAAGTGAACGTCTTGAGCAATTTATCTACTACCTTTCAATTGGTCTGAATAACATGATTAATATGTATAACCCAGATACAATCGTTCTTGACGGTGAAATCCTGCGAATGTATCCCGATTCCATCAAAAAAATAGAAGGGCATCTAACCTCATCTATTAATCACTATCGCCAGTTATCGGTCTCAACTTTTGGAAAGAAAGCAGTCCAAATGGGTGCCTGCGCACTAGCCATTAAACGCTTTTTAGGCGTACAGATGATCAATCTTACTTACAAAAATGAGTAAAAGGAGCTTCACGGCTCCTTTTGCCTTCTTAATGAAACAGTCGATCGACTTCCTTTTTCAGCTCCTCTAATAACGGAAAGGTGGAGGCGTGACTTAAGCTATCGACGACATTTCGGTAATACCACTCTTGTTTTTCCTTTCCGCGGCTAAATCGGCTCCATACCTGCTCGCCTTGTTCCTCGTAATCACGGATAATCGAGCGGATATTATGTAGTTTATCTGCACATACGACAGTACGAGTGTCCTCTGAAGCTGTCCGCAGGAATGAAATCGTATGCTCTTTTCTTGCTTCCCACGGCAGGGATTTATCGGGCTCGGAACAGCCTTCCACAAGTTTTGCAACCTCGTCACCGAAACCGTCGCTTATCTCTTCTAAAGTAAGCTCCTTATCTTCTACCGTATCATGTAAAATTCCAGCAACTATCAGTTCCTCACGCGCATTGATCTTCATTAAAATCAGGCCAACACCAAGTGGATGTGTGATGTATGGAATATTGGTTAGTTTTCGATACTGCCCATCATGTGCTTTACTTGCAACAATAATGGCTTTTTCAATCATGTCCATTTTTGGTTAGCCTCCCTAGGTAAACCTTACACGTCGCTATGTCAGGTTTACAGTACTTTACTTAAAAATGCTTTTGTACGGTCGTGCTGAGGGTTTTCGAACAATTCTTTTGGCTTGTTTTCCTCCACGATATAGCCGTCATCCATAAAGAGAACCCGGTCGCCTACTTCACGTGCAAAGCCCATTTCATGGGTCACGACGACCATGGTCATTCCCTCTCGTGCCAACTGTTTCATGACTTCTAAAACCTCTCCAACCATTTCGGGGTCAAGAGCAGAAGTCGGTTCATCAAATAGCATGATTTTAGGTTCCATTGCTAGTGCTCTTGCAATCGCTACCCGTTGTTTTTGACCGCCTGACAATGAATCCGGATAAGCATCTGCTTTTTCAGCAAGCCCTACCTTTTTCAAAAGCTCCATTCCTTTATTATATGCTTTTTCATGGGGAAGCTTTTTAACCTTTAAAGGAGAAAGCATAATGTTTTCCATCACTGTTTTGTGAGGGAATAAATTAAACTGCTGAAACACCATTCCGACATCGGTTCTGATTTGGTTGATGTTTGTCTTTTTATCCGTCGTATCGACTCCCTCTATATAAACATGCCCTTCATCAATAGTCTCTAATAAATTTATGCATCGTAAAAAGGTTGATTTCCCGGAGCCTGAAGGGCCAATAACCACAACAACCTCCTGGGGCTTAATATCGGCCGAGATCCCTTTTAGCACCTCATTTTTCCCAAACGATTTCTTTATATTGTCTATTTTAATCATTCCGTTTTCAACCTCTTTTCTAGATAGTTTAATAGAATGGTTAAGGTAAGAGTGAGTATTAAATAAATGAAGGCTGCCATTAAATAAGGCTCCCACACACGGGCATGCTGCCCCATCATCATCCGGCCCCAATGCATGATTTCAGGAGTGGCTACTACCGAAAGAAGTGATGAATCCTTAATTAAAATAACAAATTCATTTCCTAATGGAGGAATCATGCGTTTAAACGCTTGCGGGATAATGACATACCTCATCGCCTGGGGATGTGTCATTCCTAAGGACCGTGCCGCTTCCATTTGTCCACGATCAAGGGATTGAATACCCGCTCTGAAGATTTCTGCTATGTAGGCGGATGCATTTAATGTAAGTGCGATTACACCTGCTACAATTCCGTTTGTTCCACCTAAAAATAAGGGAACAACCCCGAAGTGAACCAAAAAGATTTGAACTAAGAGTGGAGTTCCGCGGAAGAACGTCACATAACAAACGAATGGAAATGCCAACCATCTATTTCGAATCATTTTTCCAAGACCGATAAATAAACCTAGGATTGTCCCAAGTAAAATACCAGCAATTGATAACCCAATGGTAATTAATGTACCCTGACCAAAATAGGGAAGGTAATCAATGAGAATATCAAACTTAAAATCCATGCTGCGTCCCCCTGTATTATTTTTATAAGTGAAAAATTGCGTAACACGTTGTTGTCGTTACGCAATTTTTTCTTTCTTATTTTGAAGCTTCTTGTTCAGCCTTTAGTGCCTCTAAATCAGGCTCTGCACCGAACCATTCTTTATAAATTTCGGTGTATTTTCCACTTTCGATAATGGCTTCGATTGCCTTATCAAAGTCGGCTTTTAAGTCTTCGCTATCCTTAGGGAACATCATTCCATAGAACTCTGCATCAAACGTATCCTTGTCTCCAACAACCTTTAACTTTTTGTCTGGATTTTGGGCTGCATAGTATTCGATTACACCATTATCTGCTACAACTGCATCCGCACCACCACTCTCAAGCTCAAGGATGGCAAGATTGTTATTTTCAAATGCTTTAATATCCGGGTGTTTTTCTCCAAGCACTTTCTCAACAGCAAAATGTCCGGTTGTGGACGCTTGAACTGCTACCTTCTTCCCTTTAAGGTCTTCAGCAGTTTGAATATCACTATCTTCAGGGATCATAATTTTATTGGTAGATAGAAAGAACGGAATGGTAAAGAGATATTCATTTTGACGTTCCTCCGTAATTGAAATGGATGAAATCGCCATGTCGTAAGATCCCTTGTTTAGCTCAACGAATATTGGATCCCAACCAGTATGTTTAATATCTAGTTCATATCCCGCTTCCTCAGCGACTGCTTTAATCACATCAATTTCAAAACCAACGATTTTGTCACCCTCCATGAATTCGAATGGAGCATATGCCGCATCTGTCATAACCTTAAGTGTTTTTTTTCCTGAGTCTTCACCGTCTTTTTCTCCGCCTGTCCCACTCGTATCACTAGTTCCACAGGCTGCTAAAAGTAAAAAAACAAGCAGGATTGAAAAAACAAATACTTTTTTCACGTATGTAACCCCTTCCTATTATTATAAAATTTAAACAATTTTCTTTTTTACAATATTATCACATTGATAGGCTAAAAGAAATATAGAATTGACAATTCCCACTATAGTGCCTTACTCCTTACATTTTATGAAACCCAAACAGGACGATAGAACTAAACCACTCAAAAATCCGATGATGACAGGGATTATAATTTCTAATATATTTAGAATAGTGGTTACTTTCGAAAAGGACGGTGTTTTTGTGGGGGTTGTAAAGGAGCTAGGGAAGATTTTAGCTATCTATCTATGTGTATTCTTATGTGTAATTCTATTTGTTCTTTTCCCTCGCGAACCCAGTATTGAGTTTAGCGGAAGAGCAATAACAGTCGAGTATTCCTATCAATTTAATATGAAGGATTACGCAACAAATTTTGTCACTTTTTTAAAAAATGTATATGAGAATAAAAGTCTTGGAGGTACGAAGTTTGCCACCCTTTCAGCAGAGGATGAAATTGCAAAATTCTTTCCAAGGAGCCTCAAGATTATCTTGATTGGGTATGTTCTTAGCATTGTGTTTGGGATAATAAAAGGAATCTTAGATTACCGGTTTACGAATACGAAAAAGAGCTTTCTAGGAAGTGGCGCCACCTGGTTTTTATCAGGTGTACCAGACTTTTTTATTATCATCTGTTTAAGCTATTTTCTACTACTATATGTTCCTGATTTTAGCATAATGGGCACCGAAGCCTGGTGGAAGTTTATTGCACCTAGTATTCTTGTATCGATTGCACCAATGTTGTATGTTGCGAGAATTACATCTGTCTCCCTGCTTACCCAGGACCGCGAGCCGTATATTCAAGTAGCATTCGCTAAAGGCTTTACCAAAAATAAAGTCCTACTCAACCATATGATGAGGTCATGCATAATCACAGTTTCAAGTCACCTGCAATCGATTATGGTATTTATTCTATCAAACTTATTAGTAGTCGAATACTTACTAGGTTACCAGGGAGCTGCCTATCGGTTATTTACAGCAATTGGCTATACAAATTTTATCCCACCAGGTGGCGGAGCCGATGAACGTGGTTTAATCATTGGCATTTGTATCAGCTTTCTAATGCTAGTGATGGTTGCCCATATTATGAGTCAATTCATCAAAATGAGATTAGATCCGAAATAAGAGGGTGTTTCTATAATGAATCGAAATTGGTTTTTAATCGCTGGCTTAATGATGTTAAGTATCCTGCTTCTAGTCACATTTGTAGGACCGCATGTACCATATGTAAAAGAAGGAATTGAAGAGGGAAGGATTCGTTTCCTCGATGGTGGACAGGGTTTACTTAAAGCACCCTTTACCCCTGGAGAGCAACCCCCTTTTGGGTCAGATCATGAAGGAAGAGATTTATTGAGTGTTTTGATTGTCGGTGCAAAGGACACGCTGAAGGTCATATTAGGAATTGTCGTGCTTCGCTATCTGATTGCAATCCCGCTTGGTTTGCTTGCCACTAGAAAAAACAATCCATTTTCCTGGATTGTGACCACTTGGAATAATGTCTTTTCAAGTATTCCCATTATTTTTTCCGCGTTGCTGCTGTTAGCCATACCCGCTCTTGTTATGAATGAAAACAGGTTATGGTGGTCGATATTACTTTTAGCCTTAATTGAGGTTGGAAAAGTAAGCCATATTATCCGTGAGGAAACACAACGAATTGTGAGGAAGCCTTATATTGAAGCCGGAATCACTGTTGGCATCTCCCCGCTCCGACTTGCTTTAGGGAACATTTTACCGAATACATACCCAGCGATTATGGTGAATTTCTTTATTGATATCGGAAGAACCTGTCTTTTAATTGCACAGCTTGGCATTTTTGGTGTATTCCTTTCTCAAGTGTTTGTCCAAACGAATTATGGTGTTGGTGAAATGATTAACACGAGTCTCAACTGGCCAACACTGCTCGGTCAAGCTAGAAAAGATATGATTAGTTCGATTTGGATCCCCTTTTGGACATGTGTTGCCATCTCTTTTACGATGTTTACGTTTACGATTTTAGGGGAAGGTTTGAGAAGGTATTTTGACCGAAAGACAGCTTAAGTTGTGGCGAATGATTTTTCTTGTTAAAGTGAAGAGTAAGTGTTGGAAACATTTTTTATAAGAAAAGGAGCTTGTCTATGAGTACACCGAATAACGAATTACCAGCTAAAACATGTTCAATTGAACGTCTTGTCACAATGGAATCGGATATAAAAAAGGTTCTGGAAGGTAAAAAAACAGCAACTAGAAGGAATGGAAGATATGCCGATGTTGGGGAAATTATGACGCTTGAAGGCCAAGCATTTAAAATTGACCGCGTATACGAGCAGTCCCTTGGTGAACTTACAGATGAGGATGCGAAAAGAGAAGGCTTCAATACGGTTGATGAATATAAAGAATCCATTCTTTCTTACCACCCTGGAATGCCTTGGCTTCCTCAAATGAAAGTATGGGTCCATGAGTTTAGCAAGATAGATAAATAATATACAACCCTTGTCATCGCTAAATGACAAGGGTTTTTTCCGTCTATTTATGGCTTGTTTTCTCAACAAGTGTCTGCTTGTGAATCGCATGAGTCTCAGGTGCAACAGTCTTTATTTTCGTGATAAAGTAGTAGTACTTATAAATAACAACCGCGACTAAAAGAAGTTTTACGGCGATGCTGTCCAGTATAATAAATGGGACGACAATCATCGCATCTGCGGTTAGTAAAATCGTTAGCTTTTGTCTCAGTGTCATTTCACGTCGCTTTACAAAGCCTTCTAAATGCTTTTTATATAATTTCGTACCTTTAAACCAACGATCAAAACGGTCTGATCCTTTTACAAAAAAGAAAGAAGCAAGCAGTAGCAGGGGCGTAGTTGGAATGAGTGGCAACACAATTCCTACAACTCCAAGGCCTAAAAAAAGAAAACCTAAGACAATATAAAAAAATTTGGTCAGGCTTTTCAAAAAATTGCCCCCTTTCTCCGACTTTAACCAGTTACTATTATACCACGTATCTTTTATTGGAAATACAATGTCACAAAATAGTAAGATAATGAAGATGGAATTGTGAGGTACATCACTTGGTTTTTTTTATTATCGTGCTATCATTTATAGTAGAATATGTTGTGATTGGGGGTTTCCATCAAGTGGATGTAATTTATCAAGTACTTGTTTTCATACATATTTTTTCAGCCATCATTGGTTTGGGACCTGGCTTTATTTTAACAACTGTTGGGAAGTCAGCAGATACGATGACAGAGCTGCGGCATTCGTATGCAATCAGACATAGACTTCATATATTTGTCATGATTGGTGGTATAATGCTGCTTGTGACCGGCCTCTTAATGGGAGCCATTAATCCGTATTTATTTAATATGGGCTGGTATACGACAAGCTTGCTGCTTTTTCTTATTTCGTTAGCAATGGGACCATTTGCTCTTAAACCAAAATCAAAACCTGTAAAAGCGTTATTAGAAACACACCAAGGTGATGACATTCCTGAAGAATACTATCCTTTAGCAAAAGCTCTTTTTCGAGTAGAGCATATTGAGAACGGAATCTTTTTGATTGTGATTGCGTTAATGATTTTGAAGCCTTTTTAACCTTTTATTTAACAAAATCCCCATCCATTCACTGGTGGGGATTTTCTTCTATGGGTTGTTTCGTTTTGAATGGGAATGCAGTCCCTTGTGCGAGAAGGCTAATTAACATCGCAATTCCGACAAGCAATGATGCGATTATCCAAAAGTTGATCCCGAATCCGACGATTTTGAAGGCACCTTCATAGTAATTGACGTCCGGACGATTGATATTGGATGATATTATTGCTGCCGTTATGTGTTTTGTCGAATATAAAAAGGCCGACACCGCAATGAAAAAGCACCCAACAAAAGCCTTGATTTGCTTCATCTTACCCCTCTTCTCTATTCACTTTTTGTTAATCGTATCACGATTCCAAATGATGGGACATATTACTTTTTACCTAGATTAGTGGGAGAAGGGAAGCTAGGGGTATTTGGGGGGCTGGTGTTTATCTGGGGTTTTCCTAAGGTCATTCGGAAAAGGTATGATCAAATACTTTACCTTTGTCTGAAACTCGGATCCATTCTGACTTGAATTGAAGAAAAATGTTGCTGAGTGTCCAAATCTTAAGCTCATTTTGACTCTACTTAAGCAAAGCGTACTACGCCTGTCCATATCTCGTACTCGTTCCGACTCGACTCTAGCAAAATCTGATTTAACTGTCCTAATCTTGGGCTACTTCTGACTCAACTCTAGCAAAATCTGATTTAACTGTCCAAATCTCGTACCCATTCAGACTCAACTCTAGCAAAAAGTGATTTAACTGTCCTAATCATGTACGCATTACGACTCAACTCTAGCAAAACGTGATTTAACTGTCCTAATCACATACTCATTCAGACTCAACTCTAACAAAACGTGATTTAACTGTCCAAATCTCGTATCCATTCTGACTCAACTCTAGCAAAATCTGATTTAACTGTCCAAATCTCGTTCTCATTCCGACTCGACTTTAGCAAATTGTGATAAAACTGTCCTAATCTTGAGCTCATTCCGACTTGACTCAGGCAAAATGGGCTATTCCTGTCAGAATCAAAACAAAACCATTTTTTACCCTGCACACCGTAAAAAGCCGTATAAAGAATTTCTTCCTTATACGGCCATCATTTTTATGCTTTTACTAATTCTTTTTGTAGCATTGTTCCTGTTTGGGCGTAGTTGGTGTGCCATGAGAATGCTTTTTCTAATACATGAGGTGTTTGACCGCCTCTTGTTAGTGCTTCTTCGTAGTAGTCACGAAGCTGTTGTTTGTACATCGGATGTGCACAGTTTTCGATAAGCAATTCTACACGTTCTCTTGGTGCAAGCCCTCGCAGGTCGGCATACCCTTGCTCCGTTACGATGATATCAACATCATGCTCTGTGTGGTCCACATGGGATACAAATGGCACGATGCTTGAAATGTTTCCGCCTTTAGCAATGGATTTTGTAACAAAGATAGCAAGGCGTGCGTTTCGAGCAAAGTCACCAGAACCACCAATTCCATTCATCATTTTTGTACCAGACACATGGGTGGAGTTCACGTTTCCGTATATATCAAGCTCTAGTGCTGTGTTAATCGAAATTAGTCCAAGACGACGAATGATTTCAGGGTGATTTGAAATTTCCTGAGGTCTCATCATCAAACGGTCACGATACTGATCAAAGTTTGAAAACACTTTTTTCATTTTTTCTTCTGAAAGCGTGATTGAACAACAAGACGCAAAGTTTACTTTTCCTGCATCCATTAAGTCAAATACAGCATCCTGCAATACTTCAGAGTACACCTCTAAATCTGTAAACTCAGAATCAAGCATACCGTGAAGAACTGCGTTTGCTACAGATCCGATACCTGATTGCAATGGAGCAAGCTTTTCGGTTAAACGCCCAGCTTCCACTTCCTTACGTAAAAATGTTAAGAGATGCTGTGCCATGATTTCTGTTTCTTCATCAGGTGGTACAATTGTTGATGGAGAATCGGTTTGTTCTGTAAATACGATTCCTTTTATTTTTTCAACATCCACTTTAATTCCCGGTTGGCCAATTCTGTCATTTGGCTTAGTTAAAGGAATCGGCTCTCGCTCCCCCTGCTTGCCAGGTGCATATAAATCGTGAACTCCCTCAAGCTCTGGTGTTTGAGCAAGATTGATTTCAACAATAATTGATTTAGCATGCTGAGCAAACGTTAACGAGTTTCCGATTGAAGTTGTTGGAATGATTAATCCATCCTCTTTAATCGAAATCGCTTCCAATATTGCGACATCGACATCCATTACATTTGAACGAATTAGTTCTGATGTATGTGATAAATGCTGATCAACAAATAAGAAGTCCCCCTCATTTATTCCTTTTCTCATTGTTGGGTCAGCTTGGAATGGTAGGCGTTTCCCTAAAATCCCTGCTTCAGCAAATAATTTATCAACATCAGAGCCCAAAGATGCTCCAGTATATACATTTACTTTTAAAGGCTCGTTTTCAGCGCGTTTTACCAACGCAAATGGAACCGCTTTCACATCACCCGCACGAGTAAAGCCACTAAGTCCCAACGTCATACCATCCTCGATCCATTCTGCTGCTTCTTCCGGTGTTACAACACGGGTATGCAGACGGGTATCCTTAATGCGGTCTAGTTTACTATTCATTTCTCCCATCCCCTTTATGAAATAGAATATTAAGATAATTTTATCTGAAACCGCTATCACAAAAGGGATTTCTGGAACAAAGAACAAAATAATCAGATAAAAAAGAAGAACAAACCACTGAAGCAGAAGATTTGTTCTTTTTCCAGCAAATTAGAACCCCAACAGTTTTCGAAAATAACTGGAGTAGTTTTGGCTAACTGGAACTCGTGCTCCATTTTTCATTTCTAGTACGAATGTGGAATGAGTATCAGGATGAATCTCTTTTATTTGATTGACATTTACGACAAACGACCGGTGACATCGGATAAAAAAGTCCTTTGGTAATGTATATTCGAATTCTTGAAGTGAATATTTATGGGTTCCAGAAAAGCCTTTTGTGTATACGTGGGTCTTCTTGTCCTTCGCCTCCAGATAGAGAACATCTGAAAAGGGGATTGGTACCCAACCATCAGGAGATTTCACGGTCACTACTGATTTCCCATCAGTTAAGGCAGGGTAGATTGCCGTTACACATCCCTCTATCTCATTTCCATGAAAAAAGGGCACTGCCATTCCATGATAAGGAATACCAAATACATCCCGATTGATGAATTCGGAGGCCTTTTGTTTAGACGTAATCGCTTTATAAGCAATCGTCCCCTTTTTCACCTCATCACCGGGTTTTATTTTAAGATCAATACGTTTACTTGGTCGATAATAGATATATTCCTTTGTATTAGAAACCGCTATTGAAATTTCATCGGAGAACAATTCCCCAATCACATCTAAGAGTGAGCTAATTGTTATATCCTTCACACGTCAACATCCTTTGTTGTATAAATCTAGTATCTGATTCTATTTTACAGATATTCGAAAGATAAAACATCAAAATTCATATGAAGCGTTTAAAATGGTTTTTACTTGTGCATGAAGTATAATGGTTGTACTAACATTTTAAGGAGGAATACATATGTACCATACAATTGAAGAATTTGTTCAGGATTGGCAATATGAGGGCGCTGCAACACAAAAAATTCTAGACGCGCTAACAGATGAATCATTATCACAATCTGTTTCAACTGGCCACCGTACATTAGGTGAGCTGGCATGGCATGTGGTGACTTCACTCCATCTCTTTCTATCAAGCGCAGGACTAGAATTTGAAGGGGCTACCGGAGAAAAGGTACCTGCAAGTGCTAAGGAAATGGCAGATAGCTATCGCTCAACAAGTGAGAACTTAGTTTCGGCCATTAAATCACAATGGAATGATGGAACAATGAAAGAAACCAAAGAGGTATTTGGCCAACAAATGCCTGCTGCAGCGGTACTTGGAATGATGAATACCCATCAGATTCACCACCGCGGGCAAATGACCATCCTCATGCGTCAAGCAGGATTGAAGGTTCCTGGCGTTTACGGTCCTTCAAAAGAGGAATGGGGAGCATAATTTCTATATACAAAAGGAGCCATTTTGAGAAGGCTCCTTTTTAACGCCTTTTAGTTTACATAATATTTTTCAAACAAACGTTTGTTTAGCAGTCAATCCATTGGCGCACAAGGGGTTCCATTTTCAATCAAACGTTTGTTTAAAGTTCATCCCTTAATCATCAAGGGTTTTCCGGTTCAATCAAATGTTTGTTTGAATCCCCATTCCATCAAGCAGCCGCTTTTTCTTTCCTAGTAAACATCCATTTTAAAAAGCTCGGAACAATTAAAATGATGAATAACAAACGGATGAGCTGCAACGAACTTACGACTGCGGGATCTGCTCCGATGGCTGTAGCAGTTAAAACCATCTCAACTAATCCGCCTGGAGCTAAGCTTAGGAGAGCTGTTGCTAAATCCAAATCTGAAAAAATGGCAAAAATATAGCCAAATCCAAATGATATTGCTACTAAAAATACCGTAAGTACAAAGTATACTCCACAATATTTTCCGCCAATCTTTAAATCTCTCAAATTAATATTATTCCCCATCCTCATCCCAACTGTAATTTGGGCAAGAATAAGGAACCAAGAAGGAATGTCCGGTAGTCCGGCTCCGGCAACACCAAGAATTGCCGTAACAGCAAGTGGTCCAATAACATAAGCCGCTGGCAACTTATCTCGAAGGAGCCACCCCACCAATAGTGCTAACCCAAACCATAAATATGAGTACACTGGTACATTGCTAATATTTTTTGTTACCTCATATGCATTTCCTGCACTCGCGATGAACCAATGCGTCACAATAAACGGAACCATGAAAACCACCGTTAACAAGCGAACCGTTTGAAAAATGGTTACCATAGCGGAGTTTGCTTTTAATGAATGGCTTGACGCTACCATCTCAGAAAGCCCCCCAGGAATAGAACCAAAAACACTTGTCATCGGGTCAATTTTTATAAAACGGGTTACAAAAATACTATTGAGAACACTAACTGTTAGCAGCAAAATGGTCGTAATTAAAAACGGGAGGATATAAGGATATACCATCATAAAGGTATCCATTGTAAAGGATAACCCAAAGTAGATTCCTAGCGTTGCAAGGCCAAGGTTATACAACCTTGTTGACACAACCATTTTTCGATGAGTAATCGATTTGTATAAAATCATGAACGTCATCGGTCCGAGAATCCACGGTATTGGAAAATGCAACAAATAGAACAACACACCTCCAACAGTCGCAACTGCATATGACTCTATAATCCCCTTTATTTGTGTAATAAACATGTAATGTTCGACCTTTCTATATTAAAAAATAAATGCCTCGTGACCCATTCTCCTATTTTACCTTTAGTCTCCCAATCCTACTTTAGTAGGTTTTTTTTACCTAAATCTATCAGAAATATTACCTTTATTACAAATTTATTTCGACATTAAATGGGGAGTTCCTTTATTACAAACCTTGATTCTACTGTAATTTGAAGTATTACAATTTTAACAAAATGTAACAATTTCGCGACAAATGGAGAATTTCATAGAAATATATGATAATATGGGAAAGTAAAAATATCAGATAATAGACTAAATAGATTAGTAAGAAAGTAGGAATAATTTTGAAAAAGACACTCGTAACTTTAAGTGCCACTTTAATGCTAAGTGCCTTTTCTCCATATGTGATACAAACTAGTGCAAATACGATGAGTACACTTCAAGGTGATCTTACAGAAACACAAAATGCTTTGAATGAATTAAATACACAAATTGCAAAAGTTGACCAAGCAATTGAAGATAACCGTAAAATGATCGCTCAAACAGAAGACGAAATTAAAAAGTCTGAGGAGCAAGTACATACTCTTCAAAATGAGATCGACCAACTTGAAAAAGAAATTGAAGCTCGTAACGAGATTCTTAAAGAGCGCGCACGTATGATGCAGGAATCAGGTGGAACGATTAGCTACCTGGATGTTATTTTTGGTGCACAAAGCTTCTCTGACTTTATTAACCGCGTTAGTGCCGTTTCTACCATCATGCAAGCTGATCAGAAAATCATTGACGATCAAGCTAAAGCTATTAAACTAGTAGAAGAAAAACAAGATACTATCCAAGAGACTCTAACTTCTTTAAAAGATAAAAAAGAAGAATTAGTTGAAATGCAGGGTCAAATTGAAGAACAAAAAAGTCAAAATGACGCGTTAAAGGCTGCCCTACAATCAAAAGAACAAAAAACATTAGCGGATATCGAAGAACTTCGTGCGAGCATGCTTGCAGCTACACCTGAGGTTACCAATACATCAACATCTGCTGCAGCAACGACTTCGACGTCTACTGCTTCTGTTCCTGCAGTACCAACGTCAACACCAAAAGTAACGGGATCAATCAGCACCGTCATTAATGCGGGATATAAATACATTGGTAACTCCGTATATGTATTTGGTGGCGGAAGAAGTGCTTATGACATTGCTAATGGACGTTTTGACTGTTCAGGTTTTGTACACTGGGCGTTCTCACAAGCTGGAGTTAGTGTTGGTTCTAGCACAAGTGCATTAAGAACCCAAGGTACCGCTGTTTCAGTCAGTGATATTAAACCTGGTGACTTAGTATTCTTTAATACGTATAAAACAGATGGACACGTTGGAATCTATATTGGCGGCGGTAAATTTATCGGTTCTCAATCCTCTACAGGTGTTGGCATCGCTGATATGACACATGGTTACTGGAAAAATGTTTTCAATGGACATGTAAGACGAGTTATGTAATCGGAAAAGCTCCTGACAAAAGCATCTTCATCATGAAGATGCTTTTTTTGTTAACTTTTTTGTAACTTCTCCCTGCAACGACTCGCAAATTGTTAACATTTAATTTATTATAGGAAGGTAAGCTATCATACTGGAGTGACATATTTTGGAGACAAAAAAAGCGTTACCTATTCTTTTTGCCGTTATGTTTTTGGTTTATGTCGGGTTTGGAATCATTATTCCTGTTATCCCCTTTTATGCAGAAGACCTTGGTGCTTCTCCAACTGAATTAGGTCTGCTCATGGCTGTTTATTCCTTGATGCAATTTTTGTTTGCGCCAATGTGGGGAAGAATTTCAGACCGGATTGGACGTAAGCCAGTTATCATGATTGGTATTTTTGGCCTTGCCGTATCCTTCCTTTTAATGGCTTTATCTACAGAGCTGTGGATGCTTTTTGCAGCAAGAGTCATTGGGGGCTTCCTTTCAGCCGCAAATATGCCAACCGTAATGGCCTATGCTGCCGATATTACGTCTGAGGAAGACCGTGGCAAAGGAATGGGAGTCATCGGGGCATCGATTGGTCTAGGATTTATTTTCGGCCCAGCAATTGGTGGTATTTTTTCAAAAACGGATTTACAAATGCCTTTTTACATAGCAGGTATCTTATCCCTAATAACTTTTTTCCTTGTGATGGTAGTCCTTAAGGAATCTCTGCCAAAGGAGTTAAGACATCCAAAAGATCGAAAAAGAACTGGTCTATTAAAAGCAATTAACGGTCCAGAATCTGTTCTGTTTTTTCTTTCTTTATTTATTACGCTATCCCTCTCTGGACTTGAGGCCACCTTTGCCTACTTTGCCGCTGAAAAAGCTGGATTAGGGACAACGGAACTCGGTTATATTTTTATGATTATGGGGCTCGCTGGAGCGATTGTCCAAGGTGGGCTCGTTGGAAGATTGACAAAGCGGTTTGGTGAAGGCTTTGTGATTCAAATTGGAATTTTTGTATCAGCTTTAGGTTTCTTCCTTATTTTATTTACGAAGGATTTCCTTACTGCTGCGATTTACTTGACGATTTTTGGTGTCGGTAATGGTGTTATTCGTCCTGCGGTTTCAGCCTTATTAACAAAGCGTTCTAAGACTGGACATGGAAGCGTCACAGGGTTATTATCTTCCTTCGACTCACTTGGAAGAATCCTTGGACCTATTTTAGGTGGCATGCTTTATACAATCTCAATGGGATTACCTTATATATCAGGTATTTTCCTTTCAGCCGTTGCGTTTATTCTTTTTAAAATCTATTCGGCGAAGACAAACAAAGGGGCTGTCCGAAAAGTCGTTGAAAAATGACTTTTGAGGACACCCCTCTTTTTTTAACTGTAAAACTCTACATTTAAATTTTTTCCAAAGCTGCTCCAAGAAATTTTGCAAGCTCAAGCATTCCGTATTTACCGGCTTTTGCTTCTGCATCCCAATTGTAGTTCGTGTTGGTATTCACATCATAAGTGAATACTTCCCCAGCTGCATTTTTCACAAACTCAATACCTGCTACATCAATTTTTACATCTTTAAGAAACGCTTCATACCGTGAGATCAATTCTGGACTAACGTCTTCTATGATTTCAAATTTCGGACGCACTTCTGCCTCTTCTCCTACTGGGCAAAACAGATCGCCTATTTGACAAGCATCTGCAGGGCAAAGCTCAAATCCTTCTGACGTATCAACCCGCACAGAATACACATATTTACCACCCACAAATTCGGCTCTCGTAATATAGGATTCTGGTGACTGGATATATTCCTGAATGAGCGTAATACCGTCAACCGGCTCTTCGAATGCATCACTATTTACATACCCTTTCAAGGAATCCACAGACTGGAATAATTGGACGCCAAGACCTTTCCCTGCGCGATTATGTTTCGTAATAAAAGGTGTTGTACCTAGCTTTTCGGCTGCTTCTATAATTTGCTCGCGTCCCACTGCCCCAATCGTTTTCGGTGTTCGAATACCATTAGCTTCAAGGGCCGTGTATTGCTTAATTTTACTGAGTTCTAGTCGCAAAGCATTACTCCCATTAAAAACTGTGCGGTTATGGAACTCAAGCCAATCTAGAATCCCGCCTGTTAATTCAGGAGCGAATCGGTGGTCTCTCGTGTGTGAGGAGGCACTCATTCGATTGTAGAACACCCCCTCGGGTGGCTCAGATGTTAAATCGATAATCCCTTTATCAAGATGCCAAGTCTCATATGGAAGCTGCAACTCATCTAAACGTTTAGTTAAATGAACAGTCCACTCGTCATTTTCATGGATAATATATATTATTTTAGCCATAATCCGCTCTCCAATCCCTATTAATCTGATATGTATTATCATATTTGAATCCTTAAAGAAGTGCAAATAAAAATAACGTTAGTCAGGGAACGAATCTATCCGAGAACCTCATGTAAACATATGATAGGACACAAGACTTATCCACATGTTACAATTTAATTGAAAACACTTTCAGCATAAGGAGGAATGGAATTGAATAAAACGAAGCAAATCGTACAAAAATCATTAGATGCTTTAATGGAAGATAACACGTTTATTCCAGAATTAGCAGGAAATACCCGGGAGCAAGCTTTTACCTCACTAGCCTCGATACTTTCGACTCCGAATCATGTACATAAGTCTTTTTTAAGAATCCCGTTAGAAAATGGTCAAGTCGTTCGAATTCCAGCCTACCGCGTACAGCATAATAATGCTTTAGGTCCTTATAAGGGCGGAATCAGGTTCCACGAAACTGTCAATGAAGATGAAGTCATTAATCTTGCATCTCTAATGACATTAAAAAATGCCCTTCATGATGTTCCTTTTGGTGGCGGAAAAGGCGGACTCGTTGTCAATCCTAGAACACTATCTGAAAGAGAGCTTCATTTAATTTGTCAAAAATATGTTCGTTATTTTGCCGATAGTCTCGGGCCAGATAAAGATATTCCTGCACCAGACGTGGGTTCAGGTGAGCGTGAAATGGACTGGATGATGGCTGAATATAAAAGTATCCGGCCTGGTACACCATATCGTGGCAGTTTTACCGGAAAGAGTATAGTCAATGGCGGTTCATTAGGAAGACGGGAGGCAACTGGCAAGGGGGTCTATTTTACCTTCCGTTATCTGTTTCACGACTTTCTTCAGAACCAGAAAAGCCTGCTCACAAAAACGGATAATATCTTTGCAAAAACAGTGGCAAGATTTGAAAATAAGGCAATGAAGCTTGCTGTTCAGGGGTTTGGAAATGTGGGTTCGGTTGCGGCTTTAGAAGCGTATCAATGTTCTCATCTGCAAAATAAAGTGGTGGCGGTAAGCGACCGGAATGTTACATTATTTAATGAGGACGGATTAAACATTCCTTCTCTCGTAAAATTCACAAAAGGAAACAAGGGAGATCTTCCAGTATCAAACGAGGAATTGGCTATTGCTGGAGTAAAAGCAGACATCCTTGACAGAGAAGCGATCCTTTACCTCGATGTAGATGGTCTTATCCTGGCAGCTCTAGAGGATCAAATACGTTCTGACAATATGGAACAAATTAAAGCACCGATCATTGTCGAAGGTGCGAATGCTCCCATTACAAGTGATGCGGATGACTATTTAAGTAAAAAAGGTGTCCTCATTATCCCGGACATTCTTGCCAATGCAGGCGGCGTGATCGTGTCCTACTTGGAGTGGCTGCAAGGCCGTGAAACGCAGTTTTATTCCGAGGAAGAAGTTTTTAGTCAGCTAATGAAGAAAATGCAAGGTACACTCGATTCAATCTTGCCTGCTTTCTTTGCTGATTCCTTCACGTTGAGACAAAATTGCTATATTCATTCTGTCATGAGACTCTCAACTGTCTTGCATCGTCAAGGAAAATTGTATTAAAGATGGTAAAGCGGCAGCCTTGTAGGCAGCCGCTTTTTATAGATTGGTTATGAAGGATTATTTGGAGCTATTCATCTCGCTAAAGATCCTTGAGACGGATTCTCGCCAATCAAAAAGCCCCAGATCCTCCTCCGCCGCCACCGGTTCCTCCCCCGCTGCTGCTTCCACCAACGCTACTGCCACTTCCAATTGATTCATTTGCAGACTCAAATTGGGCAGAGGCGTTTGGTCCTACATACCCCAAAGAATACACGGAGAAAGGGTAGAAACCTACACTTTCACCATAATAAGGTTTGTTGAGGGCGAATATCAGATCTTCATTCTGTTTCATCATTCCCTTATCTCCCCCGCCAAGCCCATAAATGTATGCCCGCATCTGGTCATCATCAGACCACTTTTTCCACTCATCGTGCGATAACGCCTTATAACTTTCTCTGAACATCAACCACTCATGGAAAATCCTTAGTCCCTCGCTATTTTTCGGGCGATAGGCGATTAAGTAAATAATGATTCCTCCAAATAAAATCAATGTTAATACAAACCATGTAAATAACTCATACATGGGGAACAGAAATAAAAATGGAACTAAGACAATGCTTAATAATCCTAAAAATAACTTAAATTTGGATTTATCCTCATAAAGTTGGTGCTCTTTCACCTCATTCCGGACAGCCTCTCCCCATTTCATTTGAAAACTTGTGTATTTTTCAGAGTTCTTTTTGTTTTTTGAATAGGTTTCTAGATCTGATAAGTCAAACACACCATTTCGGCCAATTTTTTCAAATAACCATTCCATTAAAATGCTCTCATGTAATAAGGCTCCCGACTGATTTACAAGCTGAAACTTTTCATCTGAAACCTGTCTCACCATCTTTTTCCTCACTAGATCCAATAATGCTGCAGCCATTGACTGTCCCTGTGGAAGATAATTATGGTTCGTATAATACATGGTTGCCGGCAAACTCATCACTTGCTTTGGCAGTGCACCGGGATTTTCCATATCTCTTTTAACTGCTGCAAGTTTTGCCCTGCCTTCCATCCAATTTCGAATGATTAAGATCAAAAAGAGTAACGTAAAAATTGGAACTAAAAACCATGCGACCTTTGAAAGAACGTCTTTTGTCTCGGCTCTTTCCTGCGCTTTTGCCAGCAGTTCATTTTTATCATTTATAATTTCATCTTTCATCGGCTTGTCAGAAGTGACATAGGTTGCCCCTGAAAATAATTCAACAGGATACGCAACGCGAATATCTCCATTCGTTTCACTCGGAACCTCTCCTAAACGAAACACTACTGATCCGTCAGATTGCACTGATTCGGTTTGAAATGCCTGATCATACCCAAACGCAATGACATCACTCGTTGATTGTGGCGGGTGGATTGTAATGACTAGATTTTCATAGGTCGATTCATTCCTGTTATCAAAAAAAGGCCAATAAAATTGTGCTACATCCTCGTAGATTTCTATACCATTATGTATCGTGTAACTGAGTGTAATAGAAATGGTTTCATCTTTCCCCTTACGATGGATTTTATAAAGGTCATCTTCCTTTTCTGTTCGCAACTCTTTTCCATTTTCAATTGCGGAAAAGTCCTTTATCGAACTTCCTACCTTCGGAATAATAGTCCGGGTAATCCCGTTAAATTCTCCATCAAATTCGTAGGTATGGGTTTCAGTTACGTGAACAATCCCATCATCTTTGAGGTTTGCATCCATTTTCACATCATTGATCCAATAGTCCACTGCAAATCCTTGACCCGGAAAAATTAACAAAAACCCTATTAAAAGAATGAGTCCACCCATTTTCGCACGCATTTCCGTCCCCTCCTTCATACTTACTTATACGAATAAACCTGCTATCAGGTTTCAAACTAAAACAATGGTATACTAATACAAAAAAGGAGAAAATCATGCTTGATATAAAAATTGTCTTTCTTGATATAGATGGAACGATTTTACGGCCGGATGATACGATTGAGGAATCCACAAAAAATGCAGTTGTACAGCTGAAGGAAAAAGGAATTGAGGTGTTTCTTGCAACTGGCAGACCGCTTCATGAGATAACTGACATTGGGGATGAGCTTTCTATTTCATCCTATATTGCTTACAATGGTGCGTTTGCCGTGCATAACGATGAAACACTCTTTAACGAACCACTTCCACCTGGCTTAGTCGACAACCTTTTAAAAACGACTAAGGAAAATAATTTCGATATTGTTCTGTACTCTAAAAATAAAAACATGTTCCCTAGCATGGAATCTGAGATTGTAAAAGACTTCATAAGTACTTTTCATCTAAAAAAGAATGAGCTGTATGACGATACAAACAAGGTCGATATTTTGGGTTCAACCATTATCACTACCCAGGAACATGCAGAAAAGAAATTTGAGCATCTTAATGAAATTCATCTTGCCTCTGTAAATGTGGAAGGCATGAAAAACTGCCGCGATGTGATTCGTGAGAAGGTCAACAAAGGGGTTGCCGTTAAAGCCGTGTTGGCTGCACTTCAGCTTTCACCTGAACATGCAGTTGCATTTGGAGATGGCATGAATGATAAAGAAATGCTGTCGACAGTTGGTTCGGGATTTGCAATGGGCAACGCCAATCCTGATTTATTTTCCTATGCGAAGCACAAAACAACAGACGTTGAAAATTCTGGAGTGTACAACGGGTTAAAATCGATTGGACTAGTGGAATAAGAAAAAGAGCTTGGAATTCAAGCTCTTTTTCATTTAGTAATGGTATGCGACGAGAGGATTTCTCCATCATCAATCCCATCAAATATTTCAAAAAAACGATAAGTAGGCTTTTCATTTGTGTATTTCTGTAGCACCTCTTCTAATTTTGGAGAGATTACTTGATGGGCCGCCTCTGCATCTTGCTTCGTATCCCAGTAATTTACTACTCTATATTCACCAGTGGAATCATCAAAAAAATAGACATTCCCTCTAAATCCCATTAGACCTCTACTGACTTTATCAAATTCTTTTGTTAATTGCTCAGCGATTAACCTCTGGCCTGTGCCTAATGTATATTGAACCAACCTTGCATGAAACATCATAACCCTCCTGCCGCTCATTTTATTATGGATTTCTGGGCCATATAGCATACTATGTCAGGTCGGTTATTTTTGTTCCAAACAAACTTTGCGAGCAGCGAGGAACCCGTCCCTCCGTCCCACCTATTTCCTTATTTGTTATGTACCGCTTCTTTTTCTTCTGTTTCTTCGGTTTGCCAGCCTTTGCACACGTCAACCCATTCCTTCGCTTCGGAATATTGGAAAAGTTCATCACATGTCAATTCGATGGCAGAGTTGACGCTGCCACAAGCAGGGAATACCGTTGTAAAACGCTTTAACGATTCATCGACATATACGTCTAGATTGTTCGCAAGTCCAAAAGGGCATACGCCACCAATCACATGTCCGGTTTGCTCAACTACTTCTTCTCCAGATAGCATTCTTGCCTTAAACCCAAAGGTATGACGGAATTTTTTATTATCAATCTTCGCATCACCCGCTGTGACGACTAAAATGGCTGCATCTCCTTCTCCGCGAAAAGATAGCGTCTTCGCAATCCTTTCAGGCGCAACACCAATTGTTTCAGCTGCCTGATCCACGGTTGCACTCACAGTATCAAATTCCATAACATCCTGTTCACGATTCCATTTTTTAAAATGCTCTTTTACACTTTCAAGTGACATTATGTTCATCCTTTCTCAAAAGTTTTATTCTATTAATTTAACATAAAATTTCAAAAAATCATAAATATGCACTTATACATCCAATTGATAAGGTGACATCTCTTTACTTTCATTGTCAAAAAATAGAAAATTAATACTTAATTTACAAAATATTAACGTTGTTACATTAAATTATTAATAGGAGACTGATAGTCTATTTATAGGTACTTGGTATTATTTCTCTTTTCCTATTTAGGATTGCATCTAGAAAAAATAATAGTATAGGAGATGGACTGTTAAATGGACATTGTGATAGGAGAAATAGCGAAAGAGAGTTTCATTGTGTCTCCTTCAACAAAATGTGAGGAAGTCTATATGACCTTCGAAAAGGAGACTGCCATTGAAGGAATCGTTGTTTGCTCAGATCGACAACCGGTAGGTTTGGTAATGAAAACACACTTTTTTCAAAGGCTCTCCATCAAATATGGATTTGACCTTTTTATGAAACGAACGATTGATTTAGTCATGGACCAGGAAATTTTAATTGTGGATTATAGTTTATCTTTAACGGAAGTAAGTTCTCTTGCAATGAGCCGAAAATTAGAGCATTTATATGATGCCGTCATTGTAACAAAGGATAATACCTTCTTTGGAATCGTTAGCATTCGCGAACTGATTATGAAGCTTTCGGAGATACAGATAAGAAATGCACGCTACTCTAACCCTTTAACCGGACTACCGGGTAACAATGTAATAAAAGAGACATTGCAAGAAGTCCTTACATATAAACGATTTAGTGTCTTATATATCGATATTGATTCCTTTAAAGCCTTTAACGATACATACGGATTTTCAAAGGGAGACGAATTAATTAAAGAAACAGCCATGATTCTAACTGATTCTGTCATGGTCACTGAAAATGAGCCATCCTTCATTGGACATATTGGTGGAGATGATTTTATAGCAACTATTCCACATTATCACTATCAATCCATATGCGAAAACATTATCGCTGGGTTTACAGACTCGCTAAAGATTTTTTATTCACAGGAGGATCTTTTACAAGGGTATGTTACTGGAGTAAGTAGACAAGGTGTCTTCGAAAAATTACCTTTGGCAAGTATCTCAATTGCAGTCATTCACAATAGAAAAAGAGCCATTACATCGCTCGAACAATTAAGCTTGGAGTCAGCAAAAGTAAAAAGCTGCTGCAAAACAATAAAAAATAGCGTCTATCTTACATTAGACGATTTTGATGACCAAACAAAAGAGTTAACGCTAATTGGTCGTGAATATTTACCTTAGGCATACTTCCCTGCTGTAGCTTTTGACTTGGTCTGCCAAGTGCAAACCCCTGCCCCATGTGTACATCTATACTTTGTAAAAACTCCAGTTCGTCATCTGTTTCAATACCTTCAGCAATGATTTTCGTTCCCACCTGTGTCGCGTATTTTACCAAAAGCTTCACTAGGTGCTGGTTTTCTCGATGACAGTGAATGTTCCGTATAAGTGACTTATCAAGCTTAATAAATTCAGGCTTTAAGTATACTAGGGTCTGTAAGCTATTGTATCCGGTCCCCGCATCATCAACCGCGATTCGGAAGCCTTGTTGTCGATAATGCTCAATCAGTTCTTTAAATAGATTATAATTTTTAACAGATTGTTTTTCCGTTAATTCTAATACAATTTGGTTTGGGGATAGATTATATTTTTCAAGCAATTCCATCGTAATCCCACTACGCCAACAAGGGTCTGCCAATACCTGTGTTTGGATATTAAGAAACACAAGTGGATCCCTGCATTCATTTTGCTTATGTACCTGCTCTGCAAATCGTTCGATTGAAAGATTTCTCAAGAACTGTTCGACCATCACTACATAAGAGCTTTCCCCAACATAGTCATAAAAGGTTTCAGTTGTTGGAAAATGCACGGTGCTTTCAGGTCTGTTCAATATTTCAAAACCTTCTGTAGAGCCTTCCTTAAGGGAAAGTATAGGTTGAAACATAGTTTTTACTTTTGATTTATGCATGAGTAATTTAAGATCTTCATCCCGTTTGTATTCTTGGTATAATGTGGCCCTTTTCTTTTTTAAAAAAGCAAGAAAGTGTATTAAATTACGTAAATGATTTGTTTTCATGGGCTCCTACCTTTTGTACAAGATTAACGTGGTGTCTATTTCTATTATAAAGTGTGAACTTTCTTTGAAACGATAAGATTATGTTAATTTTTTGTAAAGAAAAAGGCGCGGAAAACCTCCAAGCCTTTTATGTTAATATTCCGTTGTAATAATCGGTGTTCCAATCGTTACATCGATTTCATTGCTCTCTAGGTTTGCTCTTAAACCAATCTGCAAGTTTATTTTTTCCTGCTCTGCTGTCATTAATTCCGATTCAAACGCCTTTGAGTAAGCTGAAATAGAAATAAATTTTTCTTCATGAAGCTGTTCCACCGCTTCCGCTTCTGCATCTTCAATAATCCCTGCCGCAACTTCACGTAACTTGTTAGAAGATAACATTACACCTGATAGTGAATAAAAGGTTTTGCTATCCTCGAAAGTTTCACTAACCCACTGAATCTGCTCTTTGGTTAGCTTTGAACCTTTCACTTCATTTGTAATTGCGATCTCGTACTCTCCACTTGATTTGTATGCTTTTAACTTAATGGACTCTGTGATTCCGTATTCATTCGTTTTGTTGCCTTGCCAAACATAATGGCTGTTTTCTTCCTCAAGAATCGTTTTCCAACTATATGAATCATGATTGCTCATGAATTGTTCAATCTGATTTTTCATATCATGTACATCATTTGCTTGTCCAACCTTACCTCGTGATAAAGCCATCCATGCTGTTACTTCAATATTATTTTTATCCGCAAGTATTTTTATCTCTTCTAGATCATTCCTTTGAGTGGCTTGATTATTCGAGAAAAAACCAGCTAATATCCCAAACGATAGGATTAATGCAATTGTCATCTTCATCCGTCCCTCACCTCTTTAACAAGGATAGCCAAGTTTTTTTGTATCTATACCTCAAAACTATCATTCTTGTAAAAATACGGATGCCTGCCCTTTTCATTTCTTATTTGTTTTCTTTACAAGCCCATTTCCAATTAAATAGAACGATAGGACAGTGATCGCAATTAAGAAAATGGCACTAAACGGAATTAATTTCACACCCCACATATCGTTTAAAATGGTGGAGAGTATAAGGGGCCAGGAATCAGAAGCATTCACTGTATAAATTGCACCGACTGCATCATTTTCGAAAGCCACACTGATAAAAATGCCTACAATCCCAAGCTGGGCAATGAGAAACAAGGTTCGCCCTAACTCATTTGCAATAAGGGTGATCAATTGTGTCTTCATGTTTGGGTAAAAATACCGTTGTGTTAAACGAAACGGCGAACCACCCGCAACAATACCAGCCTCATAATAAGGCTTCGTTGCAATCTCACTCACATATTTAAAAATGATATCTCCTACTCTACCAACCTCAATCAGTGCCAAAACTAGAATAAACCAAAATGGCCGGTTCGGTGAGTATAGAAAGAAAGGAATTCCTACAATCATAACAATAAGAAAAATAGAAGGAATATACGAAAATACCTGATGCCAAATCCGTAAAACCGCCTTTAGAATCCGAGAGTAAAAGGCCCCCATTCCCAAGAAAGCCCCAATCAAAAACCGGATGATCACCACACTAAAGATAATAAGAAGGGTTTCTCGAGTTCCAATGACAAGCCTACTTAACAAGTCAACACCCTTACGATCACTCCCCAATAGGAATTCGTTTGATGGCGAAAACGGCGGTGTGATCAATGTCCCATCTTCATTTTTTAAATATAAATGTTCTGTTAAATCCTCATCAATGTACGGAAGATAAGGGCCAAAAAGGGCCAAGAGTAAAATAAAACTTAAGATGAGTGTTCCAATTGTTAGGGATGGATTCTTCATGCTTCTTTTCCTTTCGGTGAAACCAATTGACTTAGTAATAGAAAAAACAGATTCGAAACCAGGATTATGAGCGTAAATACAACCACAAATCCCACCGCACTATTCGTGTTCATGTGAAAATTTGTACCTTCTGCAAATCTACTTGGCGATGCAATTGCTTTGTAAAAATAATAAGCAGCTCCACGATAGTTCGTTAGAAATTCCACTATAAATAAATTGGATAAAACATATAAAGTCATCGTATTGCTGTTGATGTTGATTTTCTGTAAGGCATTCTTCAACATATGAAAGGTAATTGTTTTATATCGCGAAATTCCTTTTGACTTCGCAGTTCTGATGTAATCCTTCGATTCTTCTTCAACAAGACTTGTATATGTAAGGTTGGCAATCAGAAATAAAGGATACATCGCCAAAAAGAGAATACATACGACAACATTTTCAAGCTTTTCATGCCCATATAAATCAATATGCGGGAATTGCCCAATCTCATATAAAAACATAAGTAGAAGCTGAATCCCAATCATAAAAAAGAGATCTGGAACGGATAATACAAACCAGGTCAGCCCACTCCCCACACCAGTTTTTTTATTTTTTATAAAATAATCAATAACCCCTTTCATGATTCCTAAAAAGAAACCGATCATAATTGCTGGGACAATCAACAAAAGACTTCTTCCTGAGGTACTTAACACATGGAGCTCAACTGTATTCCCATCAGAATAAAATCCCAATCCATTATTTTCTTGTAAAAAGGTAAAAAAGTCTTTTATGTTATTCACATGCTGTTCTACACTATAGTCATATACAATTTTTTGTATATCTCCATATTTACTAGTCTCATATATGACATCACGCGGAATAAATATCACAATTAGGAGCAGAGCTGTTGTAATGCACCACAATACCAATTGTTTACAGGCTACTTTTATAAATGAAGCTATCATTAGGTTCTCCGTTTCGTTTACAAAAATTAGAAATATACATAAAGTCTACTAAATTACGAATAGTTTAACAACTATACTGAAATAGTTTTTTGTTTACCGCCATTTATTTAACGTATTTGATTTTATTTCCTTTTTTCTGTACATTCTATTAAGGATACAAAGGAGGTGTAATGATGAAATCAATTACTGTTTCGTTTCATAAGGAAGATGCGGTTGAAGCAATGAAAGTCAATATTCTTGAAGAAGAGGATTTTAACCGAGTAACAGAAGGTGGTACGCGTCACCTATTTGAGCTCGATACAAATATCGGGTTTTTTGTCTTTTTCGATGGCGAAGATGCCGAGGGTAATTTACATTATCTTGCCCTACAATATGAAGAGGAAAGTGAAGACCCTACATACTGCTTCGAATTCGAGATTACGGATTTTTATGAATTTATGGCATTGTACCTCAATGACCTTGAGTTCTCAGAAGAGGAATCTGAGGGCGAAGAACAAGAGTATGGTCCAATCCATCATCTTGCCCACCTGCTATATCATATTGTTGAAGATGCAAAACAAGCAGTATAACAAGAAAGGCCACAACTTTGTGGTCTTTTTTCCTTTTCAAAAGGAATTTTGTATGAAAAAATAGAGGTAGAATACAATGGAAAAGCCGAGGTGGGTGATAACTTGTTTCTCAATATCCTTTTTACGATAATTTTTATACTGGGCGTGTATTATTTAATTCAATACAGAATTAGCATCAAAAAGGCTGTCGATCTTTCAAAAGAGGCGCTTTTCCCGCAAACGGAAGATGAATTTCATGGCATTTTTATTCCTACTGAATATAAGGAAATGGAACCACTCTCTAAATCAACGAAATCTTATAAATTTGTCAAATGGGGCACTGTTGTTGCCATTGCGTTCCTTATGGGGCTACTGTTGCTCATCCTAACAACTGATTTTCTAGGGTCTTCTTTCTTCTCGTTGGCGTATCTCTTTTTTGCTATTATCAGTGCTGTTCGCCACAGAGGAAATCTATTTATATTGCCAAAAGGGATCATCCTCCAAGGTAGATATTTTTCTTACAGCCGGGTCAAGGAATATAAGGTCGAACGAATTATACGTTGGCACGATTTATATGGTATCAATGACCGCATGAATTTCGGCTATAAACTAACGATTAAGGTAAAAGGAATTTTTCCATTTGTCAATTTCGTTGTTATCGAAAAAGAAGCCCACCTTGAAAGAATCTTGGAATTGCTGGAAACGCACGGTGTCCAAGGGGAAAAAATCGCGGACTCCACTCAGCAATCCACCCCAAACATTTCAACAAAATCGTAATGCACTAGGCTTTTAGCCTGGTGTTTTTTTATTTCTATTCGTTCGTATCTTCAATCGGTAAATCGATTTCGAAAGGCTGTATTCGAATGTATACCCGTGATGTGGAGGAGTTAGCCCGCTTAATTCCAATTGGTACCCCGTTTTCATCCATCCTTAATTTTGCAAAAAGAGAATAAACGTTCTATTTTTAGTTGATAATAGAATATATGTTCGTATATAATAAAAAAAAGGAGATGATTATATGCGCGGGATGTTACAGCGTGCCAGGCTTCAGCACACACCAATCGAAATCATCTATATGTCTCATAGTGGAATTCTTACACAACGGCAAATTCAGGTTTTAGATATCCAAGAAACTACAATCAAAGCCTATTGCCTGCTTCGTAATAAAAATCGAACCTTTAAAATAGATAGCATACTATCAGCAGCAGTACCGAGGAAAAAAGGAGTTGTTAAATTTGCAAATTAGAACATTACAAATGCGAATGGAGCATACCGAAAAAGAAATACTTGAGCAAATCGAAAAATACTTGAGGAAGCACCACGAAGCTCCGACAATGCGTGAGCTTTCAAGGCTTTGCACATCTGTGAACTCGACAAGTACAATCAAAGCATATCTTGATCGCCTTAGCGAAAAAGGCATTCTGCATTATGAGCCGAAAAAACCAAGGTCTATTACCTTAAAAAAAGAACTACCCCAAGCAAAATAAGGGTAGTTCTGGTTCTAATATTCTAAAGCTTTTCATCTACATCTGAGGTATCAACATCATCGCCAAACCAATCAACTAGCTTTGCCTTAGCCTTTGCTTTGACGTCTTCATCGATATGCATGGCGACTTGGAAAAGCGCAACACCTAAAGCACCAAGATCATCTGTAAACCCAATACCAACAGCGAGGTCTGGAATGAGGTCAACCGGAAAAATAAAGTATCCTAATGCAGCAAGAATCGTCACCCTTGCTTTAGCAGGGAGATTTGGCTTTTGTAGCACATAGTAAAGCAAAAGTGCCGTGTACACAACCGAATGACCTGCTCTTAGCGCAAACTTTTTTAGTTTTTCCCAAAATTTATCGTCCGAATAATGCTTTTCCATTTCATCCATGTGAATCCCCCATTTTTATAATCTAACTCTTTACTTCTATTGTACTACAGAGGTAAACAAATGAATCATTGAACAGGCTTTAAAATTTTTCACCTTTCCTTAGGTTATGCTGCGAATCTGTTTTTACACATACATGGTCTTAAAAACTCTTTTCAAGCTCATCTACCAATGAACCAACATAGGCAACTGCCTTTTTAATTGGCTCCGGTGTTGACATATCCACTCCAGCAAGTTTCATTAACTCAAGTGGTTTCATTGTCCCACCTGCTTTTAATGCAGATAGCCAACGTTCTACCGCAGGTTGACCTTCTTCTTGAATCATTTGGGAGGCTGCTGTTGAAGCAGTTAACCCAGCGGAATACGTATATGGATATAAGCCCATATAATAATGTGGCTGACGCATCCATGTTAGCGCAGCTAAATCATCCATTTCGACTTCCTCTCCCCAGAATGCGGAAAGTAACTCTGTTTTTTGGTCACATAAAATATTGGCTGTAATTGGGGTGCCGTTATGTGCTAACTCATAGATTCGTCGTTGCAATTCGCCTTCAAGAATATGTGTAACAAAATTATGGTAATAGGTGCCTAAGGATTGTAAAATGACCCAACGCTTCATTCGATTATCATTCGACTGGGACAACATATGTCTGCTTAGCAACATCTCATTCATCGTCGATGGCGCCTCGATAAAATATCGTGAAGGACGTGTGTTTGAGATTCGCTGATTGCGGCCAGCTAACACAAAGTGCCCAGCATGTCCTAATTCATGAGCGAGGGTAAATGTGTTTCGCATTGAATTATTCCAGGTCATTAATATGTACGGATGGGCGCCATAGGGGCTTGAACAAAATGCACCAGATCGCTTTCCGATATTATCGGCTAAGTCAACCCATCGGTTTTGAATCCCTTCTTCCATAATTTCAACATACTCCGGTCCCATCACCTGTAAGGCATCCAGCACTAACTTTGAGGCCTCTTCATATGTAACCTCAGGGTCGAAACCTGGATCAAGTGGTGCCTTTAAATCACTATAATACATTTTTTCAAGCCCTAAAACGCGTTGCTTTAGTTTTGCAAGACGTCGCATGTGTGGAGCTAATTCCGTTTGAATCGTATGTAACTGATTGTGGTACATTTCTTGAGTTACCTCTTGTTCTTCTAAGAGCATCTCTGTTACAGAATCATACCCGCGTAAGCGCGCTTCAATGACTTGCTTCTTAACTTCTGTTGCATAGGTGGCTGCATACGTGTTTTTATATTTAGCCAGTGTTTCAGCAAAAGCCGCAGATCCCTTACGTCGCCATTCTGTATTAGCGGAGTCCTCATATTTCGGGAAAGAGTTGAAGGTCAGCGGATGCTCAACCCCATCATCCGTCGTAAATGATGAAAACTGCATATCTGATGTCTTACTTCTTTGATAAATCATATACGGAGAATCCATAATCTCACCAAAAGCTGCTAATACTTCTTCAGCATCCGGGGAAAGTGTATGTTCCTTCGCTTCGAGTATATCTGTTAACGTTTTTTGGAATTCCTGTAAGCCAGGCTCCTCTTTTATATAGGCTTTGATTGTTTCAGCGTCTAGTGCAAGCAATTCTGATGTTATAAATGACAGACTTGCTTTCACATTTGAGATTAAGGATGCTGCTCTGGCTGAGTTTTCCTGATAAACAGAATTTGTCCCATCAACCGACATGTGTAAATCTGCATAGCTCACAACACGCATCACTCTTTCCTGCAAAGCATCCTTTGCCACTAAGCAGTCAAACAATGTTTTTGCCGTCGTACCAACAGATCCCTTGAATTGTGTAACAGTTTGAATGTCCGATTGTAAGGATTCAAGTTCCTTCTCCCATGCTTCGTCTGTTTCAAATAAATCGTGTAGGTTCCATGTTTGTTCAACAGGAACCTCTGAACGTAATAATGCCATTTGAATAATCCCCCTAAATGCTTCGTAAAGCGAAATAATAATTCTATTATAAAACAAACTAGCCTGGATTGACATTTAATATCCTAATTTTCTTAAAAGTTTGCATAAAAAAGAAGATCAAGAATCATCTTGACCTTCTCTCATCCTTATAACAACCCGACCATCTTTAGTCCGTTCAAAATTCCGTCTTCTTCAACCGATTTTGTCACATATTTGGCTACTTCTTTTACTTCGTCAAGTGCATTTCCCATGGCAACACTATTTTGAATCGTGGTCAGCATTTCGATGTCATTTAATCCGTCTCCAAAGGCATATACTCGTTCTTCCGGAATACCTAACTTCTCAACAAGCTTTTCAATCCCTTGTGCTTTTGACCCGCCACTTGGAAGGACGTCAACAGAGAGCGGATGCCAGCGAACAAAGTCAAAGTCCTTGAAGCCTTCTTCGTACTGGGCTTCTTCTCCTTCTTGGACAAATAAAAGTGATTGGAACAATTTACGTCCTTCATAATACTTTGGATCATAGGTTGGGAAGCTTTTGATTTTTAAGGTTGCTATGCTTTCTGTAATGAATTCATGTTCTGGAACATTTGCCTTCATGTCCTCATGGTCCATATAAACTACAGGGTGATTATTAGCAAGTGCTGTTTCTGTAAGCTGTAAAAGAGCTTCTTCATTTAATGGGTTAGTATATATTTCTTCACCGTTTAACACGACATATTGACCGTTATAGCTGACGTACGTTCCGATTCCGAGCTCCTCACGCAGGTCTTCGAACATAAATGGAGCTCGACCCGTAGCAATCGCAACTTCATGACCCCGTTCTTTAAGTTTAAAAATGGCTTCCTTTGCCGAGGATGGGAGTTTTTTATCATCGTTCAACAATGTTCCATCTATATCAAAAAAGATAAGGCTTTGCTCTTTCATATGATTCATCTTCTCACTTTCTAGATTGCTTTTATCTGAAATTCACATATTACCTACCATACATTATTTTCGCGCTTTAAACAAATAAAACAGTTTCGAAAGAATCAGATAAAACAGGCAAAAAGGACTATTCCCATGCATAAATTAGTACTACTGTTTTTTAAGGAGATCGGACATGAGAAAAACTTGGCTGTTAGGGTTTGGCTTTTTTAGCATTAGTCTTGGGTGGTCTTTATATAATGGATTTGTTCCTTTTTTTCTCGATAATTTCATTACAAGTACTGCGTTAATTGGATTTCTCATGACCATCGATAATTATATCGCTCTTTTTTTACAGCCATATATCGGTCATCTCAGTGACCGAACTCGGACGCGTTTCGGACGAAGGATGCCATATTTACTGATTGGTGTTCCGCTCGCGGCGCTATTTTATACACTGATTCCTCTCCACACAGGGTTAGTTTCCTTGCTCATTTTTATGCTGTGTATGAACTTATCGATGGCGGTTTTCCGTTCTCCAACCATTGCATTAATGCCTGATATCACGCCCGAACCTAAACGAACAAATGCAAATGGAATTATTAATTTTATGGGTGGCTGTGGAGCCATCTTAGCATTTAGTATCGGCTCGTACTTATTTAGCGTTGACGAGACCCTTCCATTTATTGCGGTTTCTATCGTCTTTTTAATCACTTTGTGGATCGTATTTAAAAATATCAAAGAGCACCGCGATGCCCTTTCATATACCGAAACAACCGTACCGAAAATTAACTATCGGGAAGAACTAAATTCTTCTACCCTCTATCTGTTAGCCGCCATCTTTTTTTGGTTCATTGCCATCCAGGGAATGGAAGCTTTGTTTACATTATATGGCGTGAACGAATTAGGCCTTTCTAAAAGCGCTTCTGCATTTTCATTAACCTTTTTTTCCTTAAGCTTTGTCATTTCTGCCATTCCAAGTGGCCTGCTTGGTGCAAAATTCGGTAAGAAAAATGTGATTTTGATCGGAGTTATCGGATTAATTGTTTCCTTTTTACTGTTAAATTGGGTAGTTTCAGTTGTTTACTTGAGACTTATCCTATTTTTAGGTGGCATTTTTTGGGCCCTTGTTAATATTAACGCATACCCATTTATTGTTTCGACTGGTAGTGAAAAAAGCTATGGCACAAGAACGGGACTCTATTATTTAGTTTCCTCACTGGCAGCCATTACATCACCACCAGTTATCGGTTATTTAATTGACCTCTTTGGGTTTAGTGTATTGTTTTTAGCTGCAGCAGGAAGCTTGATTGTGGCACTGATTTTTATCAGCAGAGTGAAGGAGCATGAAAATCATGTTCTTGGCTCTTAAATAAGCGACCTGATGAAAATAGCGTGTAGACTGGAAACAGTTTTATACGCTATTTGTATTTATGTAATGGTTTTACCCATAGACTATTAAGGTGATTTCTGTTACTATTATCAAATGGTTACCCTAGGTAACTATTTGATAATAAGGAGTGAACTCCAATCGAGACATTTCAATTATTTTTTCAGCAATTAACACAGGTGTACCGTCCTTTTGAAAGCAAGCTAAATGTGGAACTAAGTAAGCATCAACTTTATCGGGCACAGTGGTCAATTCTTTACTATATTGTCAATTTTGGTTCCCCAACACTCGTGGAAATTTCTACTTACCTTGGTGTCGAAAAACCTACGGTCACAAGAACCATTAATCGTCTAGAAGAACTTGGATATGTGGAACATGTTCCTGGGAAAGACAAGCGAGAAAAAAGAATGCAGCTTACCACTCTCGGTAAAAACGTTTATCGAGAAGTTCGAAAGACGGTCGATGAATTTGAACAGGAAATCATCAAAGGAGTTTCTGAGAAAGAATTGCTTGAAGCTATACATGTTATGAAAGCAATTCGCAGCAATCTATTAAAGTAAGGAGAGTTTCAACTTGGATAATCAAAAACTGTGGACGAAGGATTTTATCATCGTTTCCTCCATCAACTTTTTCTTAACTTTTATTTTTTATCTATTAGTTGTCATTATTGCGGTGTATGCCGTTGATGAATATCATGCCTCTACCAGCCAGGCCGGGCTCGTTACTGGAATCTTTATCGTAGGAACATTAATTGGCCGCCTTTTTATCGGCCGTTATATTGATCTGATTGGTCGTAAAAACACATTGTTTATCGGGTTAGTTTTATTTACCATTACCACCTTTCTATACTTCGTACATGCCGGAATCACTTTTCTTCTAATTAATCGTTTCATTCACGGAATCACTCTCGGTATCGCCAGTACAGCAACGGGTACAATCGTAGCACAAATCATACCACCTAAACGCAGGGGAGAAGGAATTGGTTACTTTAGTATGAGCGCGACATTAGCAACCGCCATCGGACCTTTTATTGGTCTATATATGTCCCAGCATACGAGTTACCAAGTTATCTTCGGACTTTGTCTTGTGATTGGCATCATTGGCCTGCTTACTTCATTCGCCTTGTATGTACCACCAATCGAAACACAGACCCATCAAAATCAAGAGAAAAAGCGCTTTTCCATTGCTAATTTTGTGGAACCGCGGGCACTGCCAATCGCAATTGTTACATTTGCGATATCACTTTGTTATGCAGGTGTTCTGTCATTTATCAATTTTTACGCAATTGAAATTGATTTAGTAACGTCCGCAAGTTTTTTCTTCCTTGTTTATTCAATTGCGATTCTAATTTCACGTCCCTTCACTGGACGCTTAATGGATATAAAAGGTGCCAACTATGTCATGTATCCCGCCTTTTTTATCCTAGCGATTGGGATGTTTCTTTTAAGTATGGCACATAACAGCATGACCCTTCTTCTATCTGGTGCACTTATCGGACTTGGATTTGGGAATATGCAGTCATGTACTCAGGCCGTGGCAATCAAGTTAACACCAACACATCGCATGGGACTTGCGACTTCAACCTTCTACATCTTTTTAGACGCAGGTTTAGGTTTTGGTCCTTATCTATTAGGTTTTCTTGTTCCGATAACTGGGTACAGCAAGCTTTATTCGATATTAGGAATTGTTGCTTTATCAACGATCATTCTTTACTTCCTCTTGCATGGGAAGAAAGAGTCTATCCAACGAAAAAATCAATCCGTAACAGTGTCGTTGTAAAAACTAGCCTTGCCCATTTAATTGTGGGGCAAGGCTGATTTAGTTTCGGATTCCGTCCATGACAAAACGGACGAGATTGTCTGCTTCTTTGTCGGTATCCATTGTATCTTGGGATGGTAAAAGAACAAAATTAGTAACAAGGAATCCACCGAATGTAGTCATTAGCATTTTTACAATCAAATCTGTAGGAAGATCCTTTATTTCTCCACGGCTTTTGAATAGTTCAATTACATGTGTAATGCGGTTTATTACATTGGCAGTGAAATACGGAAGAAATTCCTTTCTTAATGTTTCACTATAGACTAATTCCTTCACGATAATTTGAAAGACTTCTTGATTTTCGCTGATGAATTCCATCCTGTTTTTGATTATCCTTCTTAAAAAATCTTCAAAGTATATTGTGTCCTCCGTTAGTACCTCTTTAAATACTTTTTCGGCCATCCCCGGTAAAGCTTCTTTTAGAAATGGAATGATAACTGAAAGCAATAAATTGTCTTTTGTACCGTAATGACGAAAAATGGTTCCTTCTGCAACTCCGGCTGCTTTTGCAATTTCACTTGTAGATGTGTTTGAGTAGCCTTTTTCAGCAAACATTTTGATTGCAGTTTCAGCGATTTTTTGTTGTTTTTCAGTTGGTTTCTTCGATAATCTTGTTTGTTCAATAATGGCATCCAATAGATTTTCTTTAGACAAATTCTTTCACGTCCTTATGTTACAATGCACGGTATTTTTTTAACGCAAAAACGTTTAATATGATAAAAACTGTAGCAAATATGACTAATGCTAAAAGGTCAAAACCGATATCAGTGAATCCTAAGCCTTGATACATGACACCCTTTAATGCATCAGCTGCGTAATAGATCGGCATAACTTTTGCAATCATCTGAAGCCAATCAGCCATTCCCTCAAGAGGAAAAATGCCAGAGAAGAATATTTGTGGGATGATGACAATTGGTATAAATTGAATCATTTGAAATTCTGATGCAGCAAATGCCGACAATAAAATGCCTAACGATAAAGCAACTAATGCAAGCAATAAATTAATGAGAATCACGTTCCAAATTGATCCTACTAGCACGATATCTAACACAGAAATTGCAAAGAATACGACAATAACTGTTTGAATGATAGCAAATATTCCAAAGCCAACCAAATAGGCAGTCACTATTTCTCCCCTACGGATAGGCGTTGCCATCATTCTCTCTAAGGTACCTGTTGTTCTCTCCTTTAACAATCCAATACCTGATATTAGAAAGACAAAAAAGAATACAAAGTAGCCAATCAATATTGGAGAGAGTACATCAAAAAATACCGTATCACTATCCCCGTAAACATAGTTTATTTCTAAATCGACTTTAGGTAAGTTCCCCATTGCAGGTATCTGTTTCACCAGTTTTTCCTGTGCCTGGGCAGCAAACACTTGACTCACCTTCATTTGCAAGGTTTTTGCGGTTGTGGGGTCACTGTTTGTTAATGTTAGAATTACTTTGTTATTTTCCATTGCTAGTAACCCATCAAGCTTGTGATCTAGTATTGTTTGTTTAGGATTCGGTGCTTGGTCAATCTGCTCAATTTTTATATCCGACTGTTGTAAGGAGTCTGCTAGTTGCTGATCAATGTCTACAATACCCAATGTTGGTTCTGCGGTATCACCGTTAAACATAACATACATAAGTGATAAGACTAAAAGCGGCGCTACAAATAACAAGGCTAATGTTCGCTTATCGCGAAGCAGCTGTTGAAAGATTCTTTTTATGAGTGCAATGGTTCTCATTGTCTCACCCTCCCCGCATGTAAAAATACCTCATCAAAATTACTTGCTTGGTATGTTTCTTTTAATTCAGTTGGCGTACCTCTTGCTAAAATTTGTCCATCCCGGACCATCGCAATATAATCGCATCGCTCTGCCTCTTCCATGACATGGGTTGTGACAATAATCGTTTTTCCTTCTTCCTTTTTTAAGCGGATTAGTTCACTCCAAATTGTAAGCCTTAGCTCCGGATCTATTCCGACAGTCGGTTCATCTAAAATAAGCATTTTCGGGTTTTGAATTAAGGCGATGGCCAGTGACAAACGGCGTTTCATCCCACCGGAATAAGTAGATACCTTTTTATTTAAATCATCGGTAAGGTTTACGAGCTTTGAAGTATAGGCAATTCTTTCTTTTGTCTGGGCACGATTTAGCTTATAAAGTGAAGCAAAAAATGCGAGATTTTCCTTCCCTGTTAGCTCTGTGTAAAGGGCATCAGATTGGGCCATATAACCGATATCCTGCAACAACTCCAAATTTGGCATTTTCCTCCCTAAAACATGAATCGATCCATCGTCAGGTGAGTCCATCCCTACAATCATCTTGACCAATGTTGTTTTACCCGCTCCTGAAGGCCCTATAAAGCCATAAATAGTTCCTTCCTCGATTGCAAGGTCAATTTCATTCAACACGTTCTTTTTCCCATAGCTTTTACTAACTTTTTCGATTTGTACCGTTACATTCATTAAAAATGCCCCCTTTTAACAAACATCTCACATAGGAAAATTTATTAAATAAAAAGTGAGTGCTTACTCACATTATGCTCTTGTATTATATTCCAGTCAATATAAAAATGAGTATTCACTCACTAATTTTTTTTCAAGTTAGTACATTCATACAAGCACATTGTCCTCCCCGTTCATACGATACACTGAAGGAGGTGACAACAATGGACTTGCTACAATTTCTAAATGAAAATTATTATATGTTAGTACCTGTTCTTTGGGTAATTGGTTATTTCCTTAAGGCAACGCCTTCAATTCCAAACTGGTCTATTACTTGGATCTTGTTAGGAGTTTCTTTAGTAGGAGGTGCATTTTTCTTTGGGTTAACAGCGGAGGCCGTTTATAACGGAGTAATTGCAGCTGGAGTAGCAGTATTTGGGCATCAATTGATTAAGCAGACCGCTGAAGCAAGGGCAGGAAAAAAATAGCAAAATTTCATGCATTTATACAATTAATAAACGAAGACATACCCTCCCTTTTCAGATTTATCATACAGTAAAAATAAATTACCTCACACAAATAACGCTTGGTTTTCCAAGCGTTTTCTAGTGAGGGTAATTAGGCGATACACCTAAATACTCTAAAGTTTAATTTATCTTTGTATTTGCTTACGATTTGTTGATGCTGTTCAAGAATCTCATGATGTTCATCATTTATTTGATTTGAAAGCATAAAGTCATTTGCATACATAACATCCTGCGGAACAAAATGATGCATGTGTTTTTCAACTGTTACGTGGCGAAACCCTGATTTTCCGAAATAATTACGCCAGTCTGTTTCAGTTAATAAATCAGAGACACCGTAAAAATCACAAATAAACTGCTTTTCCTTTTTTGTAAAAGGAAGTGGTTCAGCTGTCATCTCAATCGCCAACAGTACACCATTTGGCTTTAGTACCCTTTTATATTCTGAAAGGCTTACAGGAATATTTGTAAATGCTGTTACTGACTCTGAGAGAATAAAATCAAATACCTCATTTTTAAAAGGCAGATTTTCAGTACGCCCATGAACAATATTAATTGGTATGTGCAAAGAACGAAATCTTTGTTTGGCCTTATTCACCATTATTTTATTGCCATCCAATGCTGCAACACGACACTTATATTGCATGAAAATGTATGCTGATGTTTGTCCGGTTCCACAGCCGACATCAAGTATTGTTGATTTACGATTTATTTTTTCCCTTGCTAATAGTTGCTTGGTAAGTTGTAATCCTCCAGGGTGAGCACCCCCAACTCCATAAGTGGCTAAACTATCAAGGTATGTGTAGTTCATCTATACTCCACCTATTCTTTATTTTTTCAAAAACATGGATAGTAAGGGGCTCACTTGGCTATATACTTTTCTCATTTGTCCCGCTGTGGACGTGATCTTATTAAAATCAAGCTTACCATCCTGTGTTTGAAAATGTGACAAAAGACTTGGAGTATTTGATGGCCGAGACTGAGTGAATGCCCTGCGTGGTCTACCAGGATGGTTAGATCTGAAAGGAAAAGGCTGTCTTGGTCTTCCATAAAACATTTTTTCATCTCTCCCATTTTTTAAGTTATTTTCATTTTTATGAAAGTTGTAATGAAAAAGTTTATCATTGAAGGACATTTCAGTCTTATTATGAAACTTGAAATGTCCTTCAACGTAAATATTTTCTAAATATTAATCTTATTAACCTACCACCAGAACGCCCCTGCTAGGGCAATGCCTGCAATAGCACCTATTGCAAGACCAGCTCCAAAGCCACCGAAACCATAACCATAATAACCATACCCATATCCACCAAAACTTCTTCTTGCCCCTAAAGGACGAAGGAATACACGATCTCGTGTTACACGATGAATGATCCCTCTATGAATTCTTCCATCTCGCATTCTAATAATAACAGCTCTACCCCTGTATTTATGACACAAAGAATGAATATGTCCAACAGACATCCAAATCACCCCCAAACCCGTTAGATAGTTACCATCATATGTAAGAAATTGAGTTTCGCAGAGGTCAGATGTCCTAAGACAAGCGCGGAAATTTGTAGAACGGTGAAAGTAAGCAAATTAACTATTTTGGTTATAGGTTTATTAGTACAGGTATACTTTGCATATTCTAGGAATACAAACATAAATAATTTGATTTATAATAAGGGAGGGGCAACAGTGCAGATTCGGAAAGCAACTTATGAAGAAACACAGAGAATACTCAATCATTCTTTGGAAGTCTTAAAAGAAGCAACTATGGGGCATGTTAAACCGAGTAAGAAGAAAGCATTCGATTTGATTTCACCATTTTTATCCAACGGTGGATATTATCTGATTTGTCTTGAAAAAAATAGAATCTTAGGCTGGATCGGAGTAGGCAGTTCAGTTGATAATTATACGGATGAAATGATTGGAGTTATACTTGAAATATACGTCCTACCCCATTATCGAAATAAAGGGATAGCTAAAAAACTATGTTATGAAGCCTTTAAATATTTGAATCGCGAAGGATTGAACAGGGTTCAGCTTAATGTATTTTCAGGTAACCGTGCAAAAAAGCTATATGAAGAAATTGGTTTTAAAGAAGTTTCTTCTGTGATGGAAAGAAAAATTTAGTAGGCGTTTGATTAAAAGTCAGAGGGGCATTTCTAGAAAGAAACAGTTTCTTTCTCTATAAATTAATAAATGAGGGGCATGCCTCAAAGTTCAACTTTCGTTGTCCTTTTAGTCAGCCCCTACTTTTTTGTTCACCTTGTTCATTAATTTCTGTACCAGACAAACCAACCTTTATCTTTGCTTTTGGATACAAAGATTTGACCATCTGATGCAATATCACTTTTTCCTTCCCATCTAGGAAAATGCAATGATACTAACCAGGACTTATCCGCGACTTCTTGTCCACAATAATTGGTAGACATCTGATATTCCTTGGCCACCTTTTCATCTAATGGCTGTGCTGTAACGACTTCCCAGTCAGCATAGTGATTTAAGTAATCACTATCCCCAAACGTACGGGGGATAATGGTTTCTAATGCCTTTAAGAGCTCATCTTTATAGATGATTGTTGTGTTCTCTAATTGGCTCACATTTGGACATTCAACCTTTGCTTGTGCACCGACATGGAATGGGAAGAAGATGACAAAAGCAAGCAGGGATATAACTACTTTTTTCATATTATTCACCTCAAGTAGTAATATCCCAATTATTTCATCGCTTATTCATATTTTTTCCAATATTTTTAGTTCCCTTTGTTCTCAGCTTCCCACTTTGCGACTTCTTCTCTCACGCGTGGGGCTACTTCTTTACCTAATAGTTCGATAGAGCGCATGACATCTTCATGTGGCATTGTGCCGACAGGGCAATGTAGCATAAATCGAGTAACCCCTACATTTTTACGTAAATCTATAATTTTTTTGGCAACATACTCAGGGTCACCTACATATAACGCGCCTTCAAAGCTACGAGCGAAATCAAAGCTTTCACGTGTATAAGGTCCCCACCCACGCTCTTGTCCTAATTTACTCATCGCCTGTGCAGTAGATGGGAAGAACTTTTCTGCCGCCTCTTCCATCGTTTCTCCAACGAAGCCATGAGAATGAGAGGCAACTGCTAATTTCGAAAAATCATGTCCCGCATGAGCAACAGCTCTCTTGTATAATTCAACAAGTGGTGCAAATTGAACCGGTCTGCCTCCAATGATAGCTAACACGAGTGGCAATCCCAATAAACCTGCACGAACGACTGATTCCTGGTTTCCGCCACTTCCTATCCAGATTGGTAATGGATCTTGAACAGGGCGTGGATAGATTCCACGGTTATTGATAGATGGTCGATGCTTCCCTTTCCAGGTTACTTTCTCCGACCTTTGAATGTGCAGCAATAGATCTAATTTTTCTTCAAAAAGCTCATCGTAATCCTTTAAGTCGTACCCAAACAGCGGGAACGATTCGATAAAGGATCCTCTTCCTGCCATGATTTCAGCGCGACCATTTGATATGGCATCAAGCGTTGAAAAATCCTGAAACACACGAACTGGATCCGCAGAAGACAGAACAGTAACCGCACTAGTTAAACGAATATTCTTCGTTTGTGACGCTGCTGCTGCAAGTACCATGGCAGGAGCTGAAGCTGCGTAATCCTCCCGATGATGCTCCCCAACTCCAAATATATCCAAGCCTACTTGGTCTGCCAGCACGATTTCCTCGACAACCTCACGGATTCTTTGCGCATGACTGATGACTTCACCTGTACGAGGATCTGGTGTTGTCTCAACAAAAGTACTAATTCCTATTTCCAATGTCTGTACCCCCAATTTTATAGTTACTTACATCTATTTTTAGCTATCTCTATTATTTAATAATGTTGGTTCTGATGCAAATTTTTGGGACTCGGAATGGATATAGTCTCGAAAAGTGGAATGGTTCTTTTGAATGACGCATAGGCGCGACTGTATCGTACCATCAGCCACTAATTTGAGGATTTGTGAGGGTATGATTAACCTCTAATTGTACCTTCAACCACTATTCTAAGGATTTGTGAGGGCACCATTAACTCGTAATCATTCCATCAACCATAACGGTAAGTTCAACGAGGGCACGAAAATATAATAGCAATCAATGGAACGAAAAAAGCCTGGACCAAGTCTAATAAGGAGACAGTCATTAAAACCGGGCTAACCAATTATGTCTATACAGTAAAGTTAATAGTAAAATAAAAGCGAACGAAGGGAGTGGTCTTTTACAAATGTCTATTTTCAAATCGTTTTACAAGAGTTCAAATTCCGATAAATATTCCTTTGAAGCACTCATTAAAAAGGAGCAGGAAAAGCTCTATAAAGTTGCCTTTTCTTATGTAAAAAATGAGCAAGATGCTTTAGATATCGTACAAGATGCGATCATTAAAGGCTATAAATCCTTTGATAGATTAAAAGAGATTGATTATTTTTCTACATGGATTACCCGAATTCTTATAAATACTGCTATCGATCATATAAGAAAGTCTAAGAAGGTGATTTCCCTCGAAACGGACTGGTTGGATTCTGGGCAGAATGAAGAAAATAATTCAATAATGACAATGGATATAGAGCTAATATTTGAAAAGCTAAAACCACAGCAAAAAACATTAATTTTATTACGTTTTTATTATGGCTACTCCATCAACGAAATCTCTGAAATTCTCGGCAAACCAGAGGGAACCATTAAGTCTCAATTACATCGGACACTTCAATTGGTAAAAGAAAAACTTGAAAGCAGAGGAGATACATATGGAAAAGCTTCATCAAGATATTAAAAGTATGGTAGAACACGTTACTGTACCTACTGAAAAGCTTAATGAAACTGTCCAAACAGCCCTAATAGCTGGAAAAAAACAGCGTAAACGCCGTTTTTTTCAAGTACCTAATGTGATGGCTAGTATTGCTTCCCTATTTATTTTGGCAATTGGAGGATTATTATTTACCTCTTACTATCTTGGAGCACCCGGTAAAGAAGGGCAAATTAGCGGAAAACAAGAAACGGAGAGTATTCCATATACGGAGAGTATTTTTTATAATGTCGGAGACGGTGGACTTAAGAGAATGGCATTGGAAGGAAGAACAAAGAATTTATCGGTAGAATCAGAGGATCAAGGATTAAAAGTAGTTCTTGAGGAAGGGTATCTTGACAGCCAACAGATGGCGTTATCTTATCGTGTCGAAGACCCTAATTCAGTTTTAGGCGCTCACAGTGAGGCAAATATTTCATTTGAATTGTATGTTAATGGAGAATATAGAGGTGATTCGGGCTCTGGTGGGCTGAAGACAGAAGACTTATCCAGACAAGGCGGTATCTTTCACTTTGAAACCTCCAAAGAATTTCCAACCAACCCTGAAATTGAAATAAAAATCGTATCAATCAATAATGTTGAGGGAAATTGGTCGTTTCGTTTTGAGTTAGAAAAGGACAAAGAATCTATTCAAAAATCAAGCCTTACTTCAAAAGAAGATGATCAAGGAAATTATCTTTCCGTCGTTCAAGCACACCTGACTCCTTCTAAATTAGTCTTGAACACGGAAACAAAACTTATATTGGAAAAATCATATTCAGATTTAAGTCACTTTGACATTTCGGTTGTTGCTCTTGGACCTGACGGAACTGTGTATCTAGACAATTACAATAGAAGGAGCAGCAATGATTCATTTGACTTAAATGCTTCTGTACTAATGGTACATGAAAAAGTTGAAATTCCAAGAAAAAGCAACTCCTATATCTATAGAATAGTTCCTTATATTATCACCTTTAAGGGAGGAGAGGTAGTTAACAACGGATATATAGCGAATGACATTACCTCCCCATTTAATCAAGGGGCCATTTTGGAAACTGATTCGAAGATTAAAGTGGCTGAAATTAAAGATAAGCCTGGCGAGACAATTGTTTATTATGAAATGGACAAATCATTGCCAATCTTCCCGATTATAAAAGACCGCAATAACGACATTGAGTATGAGGCCATTTCTTTTAAGCAACAAGATAGTCTTTTTGAAGTAACATATCCGAAAGTAAAGAATCCGGAATCCTCACAATTTTTGATGTATGATGCTACCTACGAAGTATTTTCGGATTTAGAAACAGAAATTGATCTGAAATAAATTTAAGGCCAGCCCTTACACGGGTTGGCCCTCTATTTCTATAAGATAAATAAGAGATATAAATTATCGTAAAATGGAATATTATAGTATAAATGTAAAACATTTTACTATATAATTACGTATAATAAATAGATTCATTTTTTACTAGCACTCGATTCCAATTTCAATAGGAGTGATGATTATGCAATTAGTTCCTGAAAAACTTCGCGAACCACTCTCACATTTTAAATTCAGCATATACGAATCTGAATCTCTTAGCATATTTTTCTCAACATTCCGGCTGAAAATATATTTGCTACTCTTAGTCTCCCCTATTGGATTAGGAGCATCAGCTTACCTGGCTCAAATGTCCTTTGAAATTAAATCACTTGGAACCTCGTTTGGGGTGTTTTTACTAAGTCTATTAGTCTTACTTCCTTGGACACTCGTACCTATCACTTTTCTATTTACAACCTTCTACTCAAAAACTTGGAAACGCATCCTATCATGGACCTATGTTGGTCTGCTTCTCGTTTCTTATATTTATTGGTTGGTATTCTTTTAGACAGATTTTGATTACTATATTTAATTGAATGACTTTAACTAACGTTAAGAATATTCACCTTGTAAAAAAAACAGTGTCTACCATCGGGCAGACACTGTTTCGTAATTTTAAAGTTTCACAGTCCATCCAAACACATCTTCTTTTGTACCGTTTTGAATACCTGTGATGGTGTCGTATAGTTTTTTCGATAAAGCTCCTGTTTCTCCGTTGTTAATGGTTAGTTTTTCATTATTGTAGAATAGCTCTCCTACTGGTGAAATAACAGCAGCCGTTCCAGTTCCGAAGACTTCCTCAAGAATACCTTCATTATAAGCCTCTTGAATTTCATGAATCGAAATTCTTCGTTCTGTTACTGGGATGTTCCAGTGTTTTAAGAGTTCAATAATTGACTTACGAGTGATTCCGTCAAGAATACTACCGTTTAATTCAGGCGTAACAACTTCTCCATTGATTTTAAAGAAGATATTCATGCTACCTACTTCTTCAATATATTGTCTCTCTCTACCGTCAAGCCATAATACTTGTGAATAGCCGTTTTCACCTGCTATTTCTGATGCTAATAAACTTGCAGCATAGTTACCTGCTGTTTTCGCATCACCTGTTCCACCTGAAACGGCACGAACATATTTATTTTCTACTGCAATTTTTACAGGATTGATACCTTCTTTATAATAAGAACCTACTGGGGATAAAATAATCATAAATTTATAGTTTTTAGCCGGATCGACGCCAAGATGTGCTTCCGTAGCAATCATGAATGGTCGGATATACAATGAAGTTCCTGGATGATTTGGAACCCAGTCTCTATCGATTTCAATTAGCTTCTTCAAAGCATGAAGGGCAAATTCCTCGTCAAACTGCGGCATGACTAAACGAAGATTTGACTTATTGAATCTTTTCATGTTTTGATCCGGTCTGAATAATAGAATTTCCTCGTCCTTTGTACGATAGGCTTTTAATCCTTCAAATACGGATTGACCATAATGAAACACAGTCGCTGCAGGATCTAATGGAATGGATTGATATGGAACAATTCGAGCATCATGCCAGCCCCTGCCTTCCGTGTAATCCCACATAAACATATGGTCAGTAAAGCTTGTTCCAAATACCAACTGGTCAAAAGGAGGTATTTCCTTTTTCTCAGTTGTAAGGGTGATGTCAAGTTTAAAATCTGTCGTCATGTTAATCCCAGCTTTCATTTAATATAAATCTTTAGTATTAATCAAAAATCTTATATTATTCTGATAATAATATCAACTATTTTATCACAATCTTGTCGTAAATGGGGCATGTAACTTATATAATATTTTCATTCTTTTAAAATATTTTTTGGCAAAAAGAATAGCGACCGTTATAACGGACGCCTTTTATACCATTATTTAACTGCGTAATACCCTCTCACCATCTCATCCATTACCCAATTTGTACGGGCACCTGATTCTCCAGTGCTTGGGCAAACACCGCCTTTGCCAGTCAATTCAGCAACAATGGTTTCCACAAGTGGTTGGTGAACATGCTGAGGGCGTTCAAAACTCCACTCTTCTGTTCCGTTCTCGGTTGTTAACACAACTGGCTCATCTCCAAAAGTTGAAAAAGTCAGTTTCCCTTTACTGCCGACGATTTCATTGATGTCTTCATTTTGAAACGCGGTAAAACACCAACTGCCAACACCATGTATACCTGTTTCAAATAAATAGGTACCTGTTACAATATCTTCTGCTTCGTAAAGACCGCCATGATTTGAAGCAAAACCGCGAACTTCCTTGATCGGTCCTAACAAGAAATCTAAAATATCAAGGGTATGGCTTGCTAAATCAAAGAACAACCCTCCACCAGCTAATTTAGGCTGCACTCTCCATGGTAGGTTGGTAGGGTCTTCTTTTGCCTTGCGATATTGTGTGGTGGACACAAAACGCACTTCCCCTACAGCCCCATTATTAAGTAACTCTTTTATTTTCAAAAATCTTTGTTGTCCTCTACGATAATATGCGACATATAACGGAACATTTGCCTCTTTACAGGCTTTAATCATTTCTAAACATTCTTCAAAATTTCGCCCCATTGGTTTTTCAACATATACTGGCTTCCCAGCCTGTGCAGCCTTTAGTGTATATTCTTTATGAGATCCCGGCGGTGTGGCGATGTAAATGGCATCCACCTCTGGATCTTGGATAAGCTCATCGGCATTCTGATACCATTTCGGCACATGATGTCTTTCGGCATAATCCCTCGCTAATTCTCCCGTTCTTCGCATCACCGCAACTAACTCAGAATTTGCGATTTTTTGAAATGCCGGACCACTCTTCACTTCTGTCACGTTTCCACAACCAATAATTCCCCAACGAACCTTTTTAAAAGCCATAGCCGAACTCCCCTATTCAAAAAACTTTATATAAAGTATACCTCAAAAAGTTCCGCTAGCACAAAAGGCCATTCAATATCTGATGATGTCGAATGACCCTAAAAACTTACCTACCTAACACTGAAGCGTTGAGTGATTTCTGATAGCGACTTTGACAGATTATGTAGTCTTTTTCCTACCCCGTTTGTATTTTCCATTTGCTGAATTTGACTTTCACTAAAGGCTAACATTTCTTCGGCGCTTGCTAATGTCTCCTGTGATACAGATGAGAATTGAGTTACTGATTGCTGTAATTCAGGTACAATACTTTCGAGCCCCGTTAATTCATCTTGCATCACTTCTATGTTTCCACTTACCTCATAAATTCCTTGCATCAATTCATTAATCGAGATTTTTGAATCATTCGCCAATTGAAGGTTGGAATTAATTTGGATTAGCATTTGGTCAAATTCCTTTGAAGCCAATAATGTTATAGATTCCATTTTTGAAATCGCATTTGTAATTTCGTCTGTCGCTTTTGTAGATTGCTCGGCAAGCTTCTGAACCTCTTGTGCCACTACGGCAAACCCTTTTCCGGCTTCACCTGCACGTGCCGCTTCAATGGTTGCATTTAAAGCTAATAGTTTCGTTTGCTTCGCGATTTCCGTTACCAACTCCACAAGAGATGTAATCTCCAGTGAATAGTCTTTCACTTCTCTAATTGTTTTTGTGAGACGATTGAAGTCACTTTCAAATGATTGGATTGTCGAAATCAACTGTCCCATATTTTCTTCACCGCGCTCAGCTGAAAGATTCATATTCTTTGAGCTGCCAATGACAATTTCCATATTTTTTATAATATCGACTATCCGATTTGACATCGTCTTAAAGCCAAGGGCACTCTCCTCAGAGCTGCTTGCTGTATGCTCTGCACCTTGTCTTACTGTATCAATCGCTGAGATTAACTGATGACTAGATTCAAGCGCATCCCGAGATGTAACATTTAATTCATCACCCGTTGTTTCCAATTCTTTCGTTGAAGTCCTCAATTCATTCAGCATACTTCTCATTTGATCTATCATCGCATTATAGCTCTTATGCAATGAAGTAATTTCAGGAATTGTTGTACGTATATCTACTGAGTGTTTGAGATTCCCATCCCTTACTTCTTTCATCGTATTACGTAATGCACTTAATGGTTTTACGATTGTACGTACTAATAGGATAATCACGACCGTCATCACAATGATACTGACAGCCATCACTAGTAATGTAAAATAGGCCATCTGGTCGATTGGACCCGTATAGGATTTCGTCGGGATAAGGATTCCATAAATTCCTCCTATCTCCTTAATCCTAAGGAACGAAATCGTGTAATCTTCTCCATCAATTTTTTCATGAATGACACCATTTTTGCGTTCAACAAGTTCTGTAACTGTTTTTTCCGAAAAATCCGGAATAGCATCTTTACTTACCTTGAAGGGAATTACTTCTTGATCCTGAATATAGAAGAAATCCGCTTTAATCCCATCTCCTTCAAGCTTCTTTTGCTGCATCCGAACATTTCCGTCTATCTGTTGCATAAAATAATCATCTTCACTTACATAAACAAATTTTAAGCTTTCTGCTATATATCCCATTAATTCCGCTTCACGGACTAATCGATTTTCAATTGTTTCAATCGTCATATCTTTGGCCATAACGTATGAGATTGTTCCAACCGTTACAACAGATATTACAAGTAACGAAACAAACAGGATAAATAATCTTGCACTTAAGTTTACTCTTTGTAAGAATCTCTGTATAAAACCATTTCTAGAAGTGTTCTCTTTGTCTAGCAATTTTACTTTCTGCAACCTTTTTACCAAGTGTAGAACCCCCAAACTCCATGTCTTTTTACCTATATAATTAAAATTATAAACAAGCATTGTAAATTCCCTGTGAAGATTATGTAAAGGGATTATGTATTGGCCCTGTCCTTCCTTCACTCTGCGAATCTTCTAGGTTCACTTTTATCTGAATTATTTGATATTATTATTTTATTAATGAAGGAGGGATACTGTGGTTTTGGATTTAGTGGATGTTACATTACGGCGCGATAATGCGCTTATTCTACAGAATATTAATTGGCAAGTTGAACAAGGCGAGCATTGGGTGCTTTACGGGCTGAATGGTTCTGGAAAAACGGCATTATTGGATTTAATCAATGCATACAATTTCCCTACAAGTGGCGATGTAACGGTCCTTGGGTTTCAATTTGGGAAGGTATATCTTGGTGAGGAGCTTCGAAAGAATATCGGCTTTGTTTCCTCTTCTTTGCAGCAAAAATTCTACCCAACTGACAATGCGTTCGAGGTCGTCTTAAGTGGAGCCTTCGCATCCATCGGTTTATATGAAACACCTTCAGACGAAATGCGAGACAGAGCAATTGGATTACTTGAAGAGCTTGGGTGTATTGGGTACGCAAACCGGGATTACGCAACTCTTTCTCAGGGTGAAAAACAACGTGTGCTGATCGCACGTGCTTTGATGGCAGATCCGTCTATTCTAATTTTGGACGAACCTACCAACGGATTAGACTTTATCGCAAGAGAACAATTATTAGATTCAATTGAAAGGCTAGCCAATAAAGAAGATTCGCCAACGATTATTTACGTTACCCATCATGTGGAAGAAATTCTTCCCGTGTTTTCGAAAACATTACTTTTAAAAGATGGTGCAGTATTTGCTTCAGGACACACCAATCAACTTATTACAAGCGAAACTCTTTCAGACTATTTCAATCTTCCGGTTCATGTTCATTGGGAAAATGACCGTCCTTATTTGGTAAAAGGGTTGTAAAAAAAACAGCCAGCCCATAATCAAAAACGGGCTGGCTACCATACTATTCTTCTGCAATTAACCTTGAATTACCTGAAAGTGGTGAAAATCTCGCGTTAAAGAATCGTAGTGTAGGTGGCTCGTAATCCATACGCAGCCCACTAATCTGATTTCTTTTTTCATAGAGGGCCATCACCGAATCAGCAACGACATCCATGTGATTATTCGTATATACTCTTCTTGGGATTGTTAATCGAACGAGCTCTAGCTTTGGCTTGTTATGTTCGCCAGTTTCCTTATTTCTGCCTGCCGAGACGATCCCTCTTTCCATTGCCCGAACACCTGAATCTAAATACAGTGCTGCTGCCAATGCTTGTGCAGGAAACTCCTCCTGGCGTAGATGTGATAAAAATTGCCTTGCATCCAGATAAACGGCATGCCCCCCAATTGGTTGAACAACTGGAATTCCTGCATCAATCAACTGCTGCCCAAGATAACGAACCTGCTGGATACGATGATGGATATAATGATCATCAATAGATTCATAGATTCCCTGTGCCATTGCTTCCATATCACGTCCTGCCATTCCGCCATAGGACGGCATCCCTTCATATACAACCACCAATTCACGTGATCTTGCATAAAGCTCCTCATCATTCATCGCAAGGAATCCACCTATATTTACTAAACAATCCTTTTTTCCACTCATTGTACAGCCATCCGAATAGGATAGCATCTCTTTTAAAATATCCTTAATCTGATGGTTTTCATATCCCGCTTCTCGTTCCTTAATAAAATAGGCATTCTCTACACAGCGTGTGGCATCGAACATGACATCAATTCCATGAGCTTTACAGAGGTTATAAACTTCCCTCATGTTCTCCATACTGACTGGCTGTCCCCCAGCCATATTGACGGTTACTGCAACACAAACATACGGGATACGCTCTGCTCCTACCTCTTGAATTAGAGTCTGTAATTTAGATAGATCTACGTTCCCTTTAAACGGATGCTCATTCGTTGAATCATGTGCTTCATCATTAATAATATCAACGAATCTCGCTCCATTTAGCTCTTGATGGGCACGCGTTGTTGTAAAATACATATTCCCGGGTACTACATCACCCGGCTTTATTTTTAATTGGGATAAAATGTTTTCCGCTCCTCGTCCTTGGTGTGTTGGCAACACATACTTATATCCATAAATCTCCTTTACTGCCTGCTCAAGCTTTTTCCAGCTTTTACTCCCCGCATAGGCTTCATCTCCAACCATTAGGGCACCCCACTGGCGATCACTCATGGCACTTGTCCCGCTATCTGTTAGGAGATCGATATAGACATCTTGTGAATCAATCAAAAAGGTATTATAGCCAGCTCGTTCCAATGCTTGTTTTCTTTCCTCATACGTTAGCATTGCTAATGGTTCCACTGCCTTGATTTTATATGGCTCTGCCGTTCTTCTTTTCATCCGAACCCCTCCATTTTGAGAAAATTCATTCTACCTATAATGTAAAATAAGTTCGGCTTTCTTCTCAAGAATCTCCGGTGCACAATAAACGCTTTAAACCATTGAAAAAGCGCCTTCCCATTACATTGGAAAGGCGCCTTTAAAAAGGTATTGAAATATGGTTTCAAAACAATCTGTTTCTTTTTGCAACTCTCATTTCAAACAAGCGTTTGTTTAGCGGCCAAAACTTAGGGCCACATGCGTTTTGAAATTCAAACAAGCGTTTGTTTAAATGGAATTTGTCAATTTGAATTTCTGCTGTTATATATCGAAAAACGATATTTTTACTATTCCAATCTATTGTTTCTCCAATGCTAACGTACGAATGACCTTCTCATGCTGCGGATATATCTTTAGTAGTTCCTCCTGTGTAAATAATTCAAAGTCCTCAAATTCGAATCCTGGTGAAACCATACAGCCCACTAGCGAAAAGGTATTTTCCTCCTTAACGGAAGAACCAAAGATCGCGTTTTTCGGGACAAGAACCTGTGGAACCTCTCCTTTTTCAAGATTTAGCCCAAGCTGCATTTCTTTGTATTCTCCTGATTCGTCAATGATATGGACGGTTAGAGAGCTCCCGCCATGGTAATACCACAGCTCATCTGATTGTAATCGATGTAAATGGGATATATCCTTTGACCCCAGCAGAAAATAAATACTCGTATACAGTTTTCTTGGATTTTCCTGCTTTGTATCAATCATCGTTTCTGAAGCAAATGTTTGCTTATAATATCCACCCTCTGGATGTGGCTCAAGCCCGAGATGTGTTATGTAATACTGTGCGTCTTTTTCGTTCATTACAAAAGCTCCCCTTACTATAAAAAGTCTGTTACTAGTATATCCTACATGCAAGAATAAAGGGATGTCCTCAAAATCACTTTTTAAATGATTTTGGGAACATCCCCTGGTTTCTTGGTGTTGCTGGTTATGATTCGCCTAGTTTTTTCGGACTGGATGCCTTTTTAGCCATCACTTCCCTAGTTTTTTCCAAACATATTCCTCTTTCTCGGCTTTCCGAGTTATTACTCTCCTAATTTTATCCAAACAAACGCCTTTTTCCCGACTTCCCTAGCTTATATTCTCCCAATTTTATCCAGATAAATGCCTCTTTCTTGACTTTCCACGTCAGTATTCTCCTAGTTTTATCCAATAAAATGCTTCTTTGCCAACACTCCTAATTAAGACTCCCCTGGTTTTTTCCAAACCTATGCCTCTTTCCCGGCTTCCTTAGCTAATACTCCCCTATTTTTATCCAATCATATGCCTCTTAGTTAAGGACTAATTCCCCTTTCCTCAAATAAAGTACAATACATACAAAACACATGAATGCAAAAACTACGTAGGAAAGCATATGAAAGGAGAGATGGATATGGGTCGTGGAAAAGGCTTTAACCATAAAGAAAAAGGACATCCTGGCAATTTTCCAAAGAACAGCATAAGCGAGGAAAAAGACCATAGTCGACAATTTGAACAAATGGAAGGCATTGTCTCTCATGAAGCCTTTAAAAACCGAGTAAAAGAAGATGAAATGCCTTAACGAACAAAAAAGGATCAAAACAAACGAGTCTTGATCCTTTTTCATTTTATCTTAAAACCTTCTCAATTCGTTCAATCGCCCAATCTAATTCTTCTTTCGTTACGATTAAAGGTGGTGCAAATCGGATAACCGTATCATGCGTTTCTTTACACAGCAGTCCTTCTTGTTTTAATGCCTCACAATATGGTCGAGCAGCTTCAGTTAACTCCACTCCAATAAATAAACCGCGACCTCGAACCTCTTTAATCCTTGGGTTTTTTATCTCTTTTAATCGTTCAAGAAAGTATTGGCCAAGTTCAAGTGAACGTTGGGCTAGATTTTCCTCAATTAATACATCCATTGAGGCAATGGACACAGCACAAGCCATTGGATTTCCACCAAATGTAGAACCATGTGAACCTGGGTTAAACACACCTAACACATCTTTATTTGCGACCACACAGGAAATTGGGAACACCCCGCCACCTAACGCTTTACCCAATATATACATATCAGGTTCTACTTCATCCCATTCACATGCAAACATTTTTCCAGAACGGCTAAGTCCAGCCTGAATTTCGTCCGCAATAAAAAGAACCTGATTTTGTCTACACGTCTCATAAGCTAGCTTAAGGAACCCTTCTGGAGGAATAATGATACCAGCCTCCCCTTGAATCGGCTCAATCAGAAACGCTGCTGTGTTTTTAGTTATGGCATTCTTGAGGGCGTCAATATCACCATAAGGAATCAGTTTAATACCTGGCAGCATTGGACCAAATCCACGCTTATACTCCTCTTCTGATGATAGGGATACTGCGGTCATCGTTCGCCCATGGAAGTTTCCAATACAAGCAATGATTTCAGCCTGATTGTCCTCTACCCCTTTTACATCATATGCCCATCTACGCGCTGCCTTAATCGCTGTTTCAACTGCTTCTGCTCCCGTGTTCATCGGAAGAGCCATCTCTTTATTTGTTATTTTACAAATAAGTTCATACCAAGGGCCAAGCTGGTCATTATGAAATGCGCGTGATGTCAATGTTACGCGATCAGCCTGATCCTTTAAGGCTTGAATAATCTTAGGATGACGGTGCCCCTGGTTCACTGCAGAATACGCACTTAACATATCCATGTATTTATTGCCTTCGGGATCCTCCACCCAAACACCCTCTGCTTTTGAAATCACGATTGGCAGTGGATGATAGTTATTTGCTCCAAATTTTTCTGTTTGTTCAATGATTGCTTTTGAGTTCAATTTCGTATGAGTCATCTATTAATCCTCCTATTTTCGTATATCCCTAAAGAATTGCTTCCTACCTTTTATCTTATGCAAGTATCATGCCAAACTTTTTGAAAAAATCCCTATTTCAGCCTTAATACCGTATGGTAACTAAGTTTCGCATTAACAAAAACCACTTATTAATAATAAAAAAATTTACAGCTGTTCATTCGCAACACATAAAACGCAAAAAATATTTGCTTTACACTAAATTTTATGCAAAAATTCTTTTCTTGTTTACTAAAAACCGCAAAAACGATATGCGCTTTCATTTATTTCTCTTATAATAAAGGTAAGTAAAGGTGGCGATGACATGAGGCAGGTAGAGCTTTTAAAAAACAAAGCAACTGAACAGTTAGTCAATGAAGTTGACGTGGGCATACATGTTGTAGACTTAGAGGGCACTACCATTATTTATAATCAAAAAATGGCTCAAATTGAAGGGATGAATCAACATGACGTACTGAACAAAAAACTTGTTGATGTCTTTTCGTTTGATAAAAACGAGGACAGTACATTGCTCCAAGCTCTTAAGAATGGTGAGCCTATAAAAAACGCAAAACAAACGTATTACAATAATCGCGGTCAGGAAATTACAACTATAAACAACACCATCCCGATTATGAATGGACGAAAGCAAATTGGGGCGATGGAAATTGCTCGTGATGTCACAAAGCTCGAAAAGCTACTTCGTGAAAATATGAATCGAAAAAGTGATACCCATTATACATTTGATAGCATCATCGGAAGCAGTGCAGCCATTTCAGAGGTAATTGAGGCTAGTAAAAGAGCAACCCGGACAAGCTCCTCTGTTCTCATTATAGGGGACACTGGAACTGGAAAAGAACTTTTCGCCCAAAGCATTCATAATGGAAGCAGCAGGTCTTCCGCCCCTTTTATTTCTCAAAATTGTGCCGCTTTGCCCGATAATTTAATCGAAGGTCTCCTTTTTGGAACAAAAAAAGGTGCCTTTACTGGGGCAGTTGATCGCCCCGGTTTATTTGAGCAAGCAAATGGTGGGACATTACTTTTAGATGAGATTAATTCATTGAATCCAGCATTACAAGCTAAGCTTCTTCGTGTCATCCAAGAAAAAACAGTCCGAAGGGTTGGCGACACGAAGGATAAAAAAGTCGACGTTCGCATCCTTGCAACAATGAACGAGGACCCCATTGATGCAATATCTGAAGGACGACTTCGCAAGGACTTATATTACAGACTAAGTGTTGTAACGCTATTTATCCCGCCACTACGGAATCGGAAGGAAGACATTCGTAAGCTTGCGTCTACCTTTGTAGAAAAGTATAATCATCTATTCGGAATGAATGTAACGAAAATTGACGATCAAGTATTACAGATTTTCATGCAATACGACTGGCCAGGAAATGTTCGGGAGTTAGAGCATATTATTGAGGGAGCACTGAATGTCATTACTTATGAGGATACCATTTCCTATAATCATCTCCCCTTGCATTTTCGAAAAAAGACAAATTCCAAATCGGATGCTGCAAAGACACCAAACCCTCAAGACATTGAAATAACTGACATTCGACCGTTAAACAAATACATGGAGGATGCCGAAATCTTATATATAAAACGAGTCCTAAAGCAATTTAACTTTAATGTCACAAAAACTGCTGAGGCACTCGGAATGAGCCGTCAAAACTTACAATACCGAATAAAGAAATTTGGCATTAGGAACCAAAGGGACGGTCAACATGGTTCCATGTAGCCTGAAATTCAACCTGTTTCAATTCTACAAACTACTCCATATTCCCACACATATAAACAATTATTGCTTGGGAAATGAGTAGAAAATGGTCGAATAAAGCAGCAATTAAATCATGATAGATATTAAATAAATAATAAATGATTGTAGGTGATTTTATGAAAGATTATGTATGGTATGCAAGCTATGGATCCAATATCAACAGAGACCGATTTCTATGTTATATAAAGGGTGGCCGTCCAAAGGGCTCTAATGAAACGGAGGTAGGGTGTAGAGACACATCGTCCCCAATCGATGAAGGAATGTTTACGATTCCTTACCCATTGTATTTTGCAAAGGAAGCCGGAAGATGGGATTCGAAGGGTGTTGCTTTTATAGATGGATCTAAAAACGAGAAAGCAATGACCTATAGTAAAAAATATTTGATCACTTCTGAGCAATTTTTGGATGTATTAAAACAGGAGAATAGCGGAATCCAGTTTGATATTGATTTAACAAAGGTAAGAGAGTCCGGAGCGATGGTTTTCCGAAAAAGGGCTTGGTATGGAAAAATCCTATATCTCGGCGATGAGAATGGCTATCCGATATTTACGTTTACTGCCCCTTGGGATATGAATGATGTCCAATTTAATAAACCTTCTAATGAATATCTAGAAACAATTATTACAGGTCTAAAAGAATATTATTCTAAGGAAGAAACCTTGCGTTATCTAGAAGATAAACCGGGAATAAGCGGTAACTATACAACTGATGAACTGGGGAAATTATTATAGAAAAAGGATGCTTAATTTGCATCCTTCTTGTCTATCCCTTTTTGAATTTAATCAAATGTTTGTTTGAATTTTAACCGTTGAGCCCCATGAGCTTGCCCATTCAAACAATCGTTTGTTTAAAAATAGAGTACCCACTCTTCATGGATACTCTTGTTACCTACTTTAAGGATTTTTCAATGGCCTGTTCAAAGACAGAGATAATGTCCTCGTAATGTTCGATTCCAACTGAGATCCGCACAAGTTCATTTGTAATTCCCAAAGCTTCCTGTGCTTCTGGTGGCAACGCACGGTGCGATGTTTTAAGCGGATGAGATACAGTTGTCTCCACCCCTGCCAATGTTGGAACAAGTTTAACCCAACCTATTGATCTGAAGAACTGGCTTACATCCACAGTCTTCGCAAGTTCTACTGTTACCATTGCTCCATAACCTGTTGCTTCTTCCTCAAACGGATAATATACTTTTGCAATATTTGGGTTGCTGCGAAAAGCGTCTGCAAGCTTACGTGCATTTGAAGATTGCACTTGCATACGAACGGCTAATGTTTTTAAGCCACGAGTCGTTAGCCATGCTTCAAATGGACTCACATTTGCACCAAGATTAGTAACTTTTGCACGGGCTTTTTCTACTAAATCTTCTCTTCCTACAACTACTCCGGCGGTTACATCACTATGTCCCCCAATATACTTAGTTGCGCTATGTACGACTAGCTCTACACCAAGCTCATAGGGGTTGCAGTGATACGGTGTGGCAAACGTATTATCTACCACAGTGATTAAACCGTTACGTTTTGCAAGTTCGGTAACTGCTGGTAGGTTTTCTACACGTAAAAGCGGATTGGTAATGGACTCCGTATAGAGTAATTTAGTATTTGACTGAATCGCATTCTCTACTTGTTCAAGGTCTGCGAAAGAAACAAAGGTTGTTTCAACTCCAAATTGTCTTAGCTCTTCATGTAAAAGATGGAAACTTCCACCATATACATCATCTGCTGCGACAATATGGTCTCCACTCTTCACAACAGACAGGATCCCCGCTAAAATGGCTGATAATCCCGAAGAAGTTGCAATACCTGCTGGTGCACCTTCAATGGCTGCTACCATTTGGCCTAACTCATCCGGATTTGGGTTTCCAGTACGGGAATATAAATAATTTCCTTCACCTTGGAAGTAACCCTCTAAATCTTCAAGGTTATCAAAGGTAAAAGCGGATGTTTGATAAATTGGAGTAATCTTACTGCGTATGGGTAGATTACCTTTTTTCACACTATGAATTAATTTTGTCTCAAATCGTTTTGCCAACTTTTACACCCTCTTTTTGTCTATATTGGTATTATTCTGAACCTTATTTTTTGAGATGTCAATTAATATCTCGTCGCTCGAAAGAGTTTTATCCTCAAAAAAAGAAGCCACACCAGCAGCTTCTCTTAACTATTCTTATATATTGATTGGTCTGTAAAATTAGTATAAACCAGATAGATTATGATACAAATCGCTGTTGTAATAAATCCCCACCCTAGGGTAATTTGATCGATTACGAGATAATTATTGCATAATTGATTATTTATATTGATATATAATACACCCATACCTAAGTACTTCACGGTGAAAAAGATAAACACTAGGTTTTTTGCACGATCTGTGAGTTTCTTCCAGCTATCACGTAACGGAACACCTGCTAACAAAGATAGACTTAAAAACTTCCAAACTTCCATGCTTGTTATGGTTAAGGTCTCGTCCATCGTTTTCGGTATAGTCCAATACACCATGATTACAATGAATAACAATATCCCGGGGATTCCGTCTTGATTCCATTTTTCAAAAAAACGAGGGAATTTTTGTTGAAATAGTTTTCCCATTAGGAATCCTGCAATTACGATTGAAGGCATTTGCATATGCATATGGATAATCATGATAGACTCCAAGAGATTAGCAACCGGGGGAAGTGCTAATACGAATAAAAGTCCTAGTCCGATCAAAAATTGTTTCATAGCCTATTCCCCCTTTTCAGTTTCTAAGATGCTAATGACTTTGGCAGCCGCTTCATCGATTTCTCGATAATCCATGACAGCCATTAATGCACCGTTCCCATCTACTAAATAAAAGGCTGAGTTATGTGCAAAGTTTCCTCTTCCATCCGGGATGACAATTACACCAAACTCATCAAGAAGGGCCTGTAATTCAGTTTCATCTAAAATCCTAGCCATTCTCCATGTTTCTCCGTCTGCTCCAAAGAAGGTTCGATATTTACTTAAGGTTGCTGGGTCATCTCTCGTTGGATCAAAGCTAATGCTTAGAAAGACGATATCTTTGCCGATGTATTCTTGCGGGATCTGCTCATAGACCTGTGCCATATTCATTTCCAATTGTGGACAAACAGTTGTACAGGATGTATATAAAAATGTGATAAATACGTATTTATCTTGAAACTCAGAAATAGGATATGTTCGTCCCTCGCTATCTTCAAATGTTACATCTGGAAATGTCGGCTTCTCCTCTATTAATTGGTTGACTCTTGCTGTTTCTGCAGTAAATGCCTGAAATCCATCGGTTCCCGTATAGAACAGTACACATCCAAATAATAATATAAAAATGCTAGCGAATGTCTTCCGATTTTTTTGGATCATGAAGATCACATCCTATTTCTTTTTTTCCTTTAATTATAGAAAGAGATAGCCGTTGTTTTCGCTATCTCTTTCTATTTAAGTTCTTCCCTCGAGATTACCAAGTCTTAAATGGCGGTGATCCTGGAGGTGCATTTACAATCATATCTGTTAGTGGCAATACATATGCCATTGCGATTACTAGAACCATAAGCACTACCCAAAGTCCCCAACGCTCTGTCCATAGTGGAGTTTTTGAAGCATTTTCTGCTACGTCTGCAATCGGGAATTCTGTTTGGCCCTTTGGTGCAAAGAACATCATGTTAAATGCTGCATATACTTGAATGATGACTGCGACTAATAATAATGTTGCTCCGATACCAACAACCATCATATACGGTTCCCAGCTTGCAGCTTGAGCACTTCCAAAGTAGTCTGAGTAGGATGTTCTACGTGGAGAACCGAATAGTCCAACCGTATGCATTGAAGTTGACATTAATACCATACCGATTGTCCAGATGATGGTTTGAACAACACCTAATTTATTCATTCCTTTTGTTAAGACACGACCTGAAATAAATGGGATTAACCAGTAACTAATTCCGAAGAATGTCATTACGACTGACATACCTAGTGTTAAGTGGAAGTGTCCTACGACCCACATTGTGTTGTGAACCACTTGGTTAAGCTGGTTTGTGCTTTGTACAATACCCCCTGCCCCTGCTGGGATAAAAGCAGCCATCGCGATAAATGGTGCTAGGAAGCGGACGTCACTCCATGGTAACTTTTTCAACCAGCCTAGTGCGCCTTTTCCACCTTTTGCTCTACCTGTACGCTCAAATACTACAAACATTGCGTATGCTGTCATTAAAGATGGGAAACCAATCGCTAAACTCATGAATACATGTAAGAATTTAACGGATGGCAGAATTGCAGGGTCAATAATTTGGTGGTGGAATCCACCAGTGATGTTCATGATAACTAATGCGATAACAACAACACGAGTGAGTGTGTCACTAAAGCGTCTTCCGCCAATAATTTTCGGTACGATTACATACCATGCAGATGTTGCTGTTAAATACCAAATGTTAACTGCTGTATGTCCGAAAGCCCAGAATAATGTACGAGATACCATGACGTTAATTGTGTCTACCCATCCAAGTGACCATGGTAGAATCAAGAATAATACTTCAACTGCTACAAATGCAGTAGCGCCAACTAATAGGATGAATACACCTGTCGCGAAGAAAGAAAGGATTGGCAGATGTTGACCTTTGTGATTCTTTCTCCAGTTTGCTACTTGCATAAATGCTCCAGCTGCTAAGATCCAGATACCTACTACCACTAGTGCTAGCCCGATATAGAATACTGGGTGTGCCGCCATTGGTGGATAGAATGTGTACATAACAGATGCTTCATTCATTAAGACTGGTATTACAACTAGGACGATACCAACCATCTTCGTCCAGAAACCAATCCATGCCATTTTCCTTACATTAGGTAATAAACCACCTAATGTATGTGAAAGAGCTGCGTAGAAGTAACCGATTGTAAAGAATGCTGACATTACAACTACCAGTAATAGACCGTGTGCTGTTAATACTTGATAATAGTTAAGCCAGCCTGGTAATTCTAAAAGACCTGCACGGTTTAAACCTTGTAATAGTCCAAAAAGTCCACCTAATAATAATGCGATAAATGCTACTGATAAATAGGATTTAGAAATTTTTGCGTCCTGTGTATTTACACCTAAAACCTTGTTTGCTTTTTCCTTAAAGGTCAAATCTGAGTTTTTTAATACCGTTGCCAATGGTCTCCCCCCCTTATTTCACTGTAATTGTAGTGGCCATTAATTGGTGACCAGCACCGCAATATTCATTACATAAAATTAAATACTCACCAGGCTCATCAAACGTTTGAGTGATTTTTTGGATATGTCCTGGCATTACCATTGCGTTTAAGTTTGTGCCTGCAACTTCGAATCCGTGTACAACATCTTTAGATGTCATTGTAAAGTGAACCTTTGAACCAGCAGGAATTTCGATTTTCCCTGGATTAAAAGAGAATATTTCTAATGTCATGACAACTTCATATTCGTTTTCGCCAATTTTATAAACACCAGGTTTGTCAAATGGAGCTGTTTCGTCCACTTTCTGAGGATCGATTGTTTCCATATGACTTGGCGGCCCCATTTCTAATGCGAAGGTTTGGTAACCAGTGATAAGCATGAAAGCCATGATCATACCGAAACTTACTGTAAGCCATATTTTTTCATCAAGATGCATTTTCATTTTTTTCCCCTCCTAGAATCTAGACATGAATAGGCCGAATAGTACTATATACGTGAAAAGAATGACTGCTCCAACCACACCGACAGAAATCCAAGTTCCTATATATGGACCTTGATATTCTCCGTCTATCTTTTTGTTTTGGTTAACCTTTGAAGCTCCCATCCAACTCAACCTCCTTATGTTCTTCTTACTTTCATCATAGTTAGGAACCATTCTCAATGTTGTGAACTGAATCACACTTAAGGTGTAATTTTTAATACACCCAATAAAAAAAGGACTAGAAAATTGACTTTTTTCTGTCCCTAAAAACTCCCTCTAAATGCACCAAAACTGCATCATTACTGGATTCCATATACCCTTTATCATTTTTGTCTTTACCCCAACTTCAAAAATGACAAATTGGTGAACTACATATATTCACATAAAAAAAAGGCAGCCTCCATTCTTCGGAAGCTGCCTATGCAAGCTGATACACCATAAATCTCTCATATGTGTTTTTCTCAAACAACTCTGGAATGATTATCTCATTCTTCAATTGAAAAGGAGTATTGTTCTCCAAAAAATAAGTGTAATCATTTGAACCGTAATAAAGAATAACCTCCATTTCACGCGGATCCTGCTCGTACGATTGTAGAATATTGGAAACCGTATGCTTAAAAACCTGGATTGAAAATGGATTAAAAAAATAAAATCGATTGTCGAGTGGATGGACTTTATAATCCTGTGCGGCACAATGGTGAATCTCAATATCCGCTTTACGAATACCCGCACCTTTTGCATAACGTTCTCGGTTTTGAACAGCAACATGATATAAGCTTTTATCAATCTCAACGCCAACAACGGTTGACTTAAAATGATGATGAATATAAAAAAGAAGCCGTCCCTTTCCACAGCCAAAATCAACTACCCGATCACGGTCCTTCAAATGATAATGTTCAAACAAAGCCGCCAGTCCTACGTATGGAGTCGGCTCATAGCGATGATAGTGAACAGATGAACTAAACCCTTTTTGACCTCCGCCTGTTTTCACTTGTAAAATTGCATCGTAATACTTATCGTCCATTGGTAGTCTCCTTATAACGATGGCTGCTACTTAAAATGTCACACCACTTATGGCATATGTTAGCTTTTCAGGATTGCGAATTGAAAAAATTTGGTTGATTTGATTGTTTTCTATTTCAAAGCATACCACATTTTCTGGTTTGTGATTTCGTTTAATCAATATCCCAATTTGACCATTGACGTTGACTACTTCAATCTCCAATTTATCATCCTGTCCAAACTTTCGAATAATCCCTAAAATAAATTGAGATACTCGTTCCTTCGTTTTAATAGGTACGATTGCAGCTTTCACCTTACCTCCGCCATCTGAGTAGAGCACTGCATCATTTGCTAGTAAACTAAGCAGACCATCTATATTCCCAGTTGTTGCAGCACGTAAAAAAGAGTGAATCAAGTCTCCCATTTTCTCCTGACTTACCTGCAAGTCATTTATGTCATCCTTATAATCTAGCTTTTTCCTTGCCCTACTTAAGATTTTCCTGCAGTTTGTTACCTCTTTATCTATCATAAAAGCAATTTCATCATACTCATATCCAAATGCTTCTCTTAAGACAAATACCGCTCGTTCAACAGGACTTAGTTGTTCCATCAAAGACAGGAGAGCATACGAAATAGTGTCTTTCATTATGGCCACATGCTCCGGACCCTCATCGTGGATAATTATTGGTTCTGGCAGCCAAGGACCTATATAGACCTCTCTTTGCTTTCTGGCTGATTTTAACTGATCAATGGAACGATTGGTCACCATTTTACAAAGATAGGCTTTGATATTTTCGATTTGGCCACGACTAGACTTCTCAAAATCTAATAGAACATCATGAATAATATCCTCGGCATCTGTTATTGTACCCATTATGCGATAGGCAATCGAAAATAAGAGAGGCTTATATTCCCGATATAAATGTTCATCCAACATTTTGATACCCCTCCTTTGATCATGTATTTTCAAGAATAAGTAGAGCAGCCTGTCTAGCACTTTGAAAGGAAGCATCTACAAGCATTCCATCTCCCACCCAGTCCCCCGCAATATAAAATCCAGGTATCTGTTCAACAGATGGCGAGGGTCTTTTGCTTTGGGCTGCTAAAACTAAACTATTTGTAACTGTCATTCTAGGAAGATATCGTTTATAGACTACATACTTCTCCCAACCCGGCTGAACTTTTTCGATAAAATTCTCTAATTCTCTTTCTGTATCCTCATTAGTGTTACTATATTTCATCACATGAACAATTTGGAAATCCCGGTCGCTTAATCTCGCTACCTTGGAATGATTCGAAAAATAAAATGGTTCCTCCAACCCCATCGCAAAATTAACTTTTGGGTGAGGTAACTTTGACAAAATAAGATCCATACAGGCTACACGTACTGGAATACATTCTTTTATATTTGGGATGTTTTTCATTTCTGATAGCATGTTAGCTGTTTCATGAGGACTTGAAGTAGAAAGTACATTGTGTGCGGTAATCGTTTCTTCATTTGTATGCACCGTGAATTGCGGAAAAGTACCATTAACCTTTGTAACACTTTTACTTGTTTGAAAGTGGACCCCTTTTTCGGTAGCCATTTTTCCTAAGGTATCTATCATATTTTGCCAGCCATTGTTTAGGTAAATTGCGTTTCCTAATTGAAGTTGTTTTAATGCTGCACCAGCACTTAACAGGTCAGGCTCATTTGAATAGGTGGACAAACGGGATAACATGATGATAAGCTGCTGAGCAACCTCATCCTTTATCCTATGCTGCAACCATTGTCGTAATGGTATATTTTTAATTTTGTTTGTATCTATTTTCTTATATTTAATGAAAAAAGAGAATAGCTCTTTCTTAGCTTTCCAATTTAATAATGGGCTAGTTATGAGACCAATTGGTGTAGCCGGAATATCGTAAATTTGGTTATTGTGAACAATCTTTCCTTCTGTTGGAACAATGCTCCCCTCTACTTCAATGCCCAATTCGCCAAGGACCTCCAACGATTTTCCTTTCGAATAAAGTGCATGTGGTCCCAGATTCAAATAAGAATCCAGCTTCTTCGTCGTTTTTCCTCTCCCACCTAGTGTTTTCGACTTTTCTAACACAAGCACAGACTTTCCAGCTCGCGCCAAGTAGATGGAAGCAGTTAGTCCAGCTACACCGCCTCCGATAATGATGCAATCCCATGTTTTTTCATTAAGTTGCATAATACTCACTCCCACAGTTCGATTTATAAACAAGACGATTGAGGGGTAGAATTTGTGACAGTTTGGGTTGAATTTTGGGCTGGAAGGTTGGGTGGGGCTCCAGATCGCCCCGAGACCACACCCACTTCCCTTTTCTATAAGCTAAATGCTGCCTCAAGCAGTTTTAAATGACACTAAAGAACCCCGCCACATCAAATACGGCGAGGTTTAATCCATACACTATCCAAAATATTTAGGTAATGTCACAATGACCATCAATAGAAAGATAAGCAATATATAGTTTACAGAATACAGGAAATTCCAGCGAGCCCATTTCATATCTTCTTTAATCGAAAAACCTTTAATACTCAAGATGATCCATCCGATATTGAGCAATGTCGCAAGGATGACAAAAACCATTCCAAGGTCACCTAAAAAGAAAGGCATTGGGAACAGACAAATAACCCAGAATAGAAAATGCCTCTTCGTAGCTGCAATACCACTAACGACTGGGAGCATGGCAACATTTGCAGCCTTATATTCATCAAACTTCCTGATCGCGATCGCATACGTGTGAGGCATTTGAAACACAAATAAAATCAAAAAAAGCACGATTGGGACGGTATGATTGATTGGTGCAACAGCTGCCCACCCCATTAATGGGGATACAGCCCCTGAAACACTGCCAATCACAGTATTTATCGTAAATCTGCGCTTAGACCACATCGTGTATAATACAACATACGTGAACCAGCCTACAAATGTAAAAAAGACAGCTTGATATGTGGTGAAAAATAAGAAAACAAATCCTAATACTGTACAAATAATGCCTAAGGCCAATACAAACTTCAATGAAAAGTTGCCTGTTACAGTTGGTCGTTTCTTTGTTCGATCCATGACTGTATCAATGTCTACATCATACCAATTATTAATAATTAAAGCCCCCGCCATGACGAGTGTACTTCCAATCATTGTATATAGAAACAATCCCAAGTTATCTTGAAATGAAACACCCGTAAAGTAAATGGCTAACCAAAATCCTGAAAACACAGGTAGAACATTTGCTAGTAAAACTCCTGCCTTAAAAAGAGATCTAAGATCAGCTATGAGGGATGTTTTTTGTAGCTCTATTTCTGTTTTCATTATATATCCTCTCTCCTGCCTTCTATTACTACAAATATACTATACCATTTTTATAGCTCTTAGGATAAGAAAACCACTTTTTACCTACATCTATAGTGATATTGACCTGGTTGGGTATATAAGGTTTTGTTACTATTTTCCAGCATTTTTTTATCTATAAAATGAAACCTTCTCTCATTTTCATCGTATATAAGAGTGAAGGTGAATCACAAGAGAATTTCAACGAAATAGGTTATAATAGTAAAAATATAAATACTAACATATGGAGGTACACATTTATATGAAAAAGGTTTTATCAGCATTAGTAGCACTTACCCTGATTCTTTCGCCACTTGGGAACTTTGTTTTCCAAGACCAAACCACAACTGTTGAGGCAAAAGGCTATAAATCAGGTAAACGTGGTTTTAATAATAATATTGGAAACACGAACAAATCCAACTTCCAACAACAACAAAAGAAAAAGGAAGAAAATAATGTTACCAACAAATCAACTACTCCTACCAACCCTAAAGGTGGATTCATGTCTGGTGGGTTAATGAAAGGTCTAATGCTAGGTGGACTTGCAGGATTCCTCTTCGGTGGTCTTTTAGGCGGAATGGGTATGCTTGGTTCATTTTTAGGATTAATGATTAACGTTCTTGCGATTTATGTTTTAATTGTTGTTATTCGAAAAATCTTCGTAATGATTAAAGATCGCAAGAAAAATGAGGCGGATCCATGGCGTCGCTAATTCTTTCTGAACAAGAAATCATTAATGCTGTCTGCGTATATATTGGCTTAAAGAAACAAGTCAAGCCAGAAGAAGTTGAAGTAGAACTCATGTATGACGATGACTACGGATTCTCCGCAGAAGTATATGTGAATGATCGAAAACAGGTCCTCATTATGGCGAACTTAATTGAAGCGATTCGTCTATGGCTTGGTGAATTTCTGAACAGAGACCCCTATGCCGGGATTAAGCTTGTATTAGATGATGAAGAAGGCATTATTGCCCATATAAACGAGTAAAAAGCTCATCCACTTGGATGAGCTTTTTTATTAATTGGCCACGACCATTCGGTTTTTTCCACTTTCTTTTGCAGCATAAAGCGCTTGGTCTGCTGCCTTTTTCAAGGAATCCACTGTTGTTCCATTATAAGGATATATCCCAACACCAGAGCTGATTGAAACAGTGACTTTTTCATCCTCAATAATGAGTGGGTGTGCACGATAGTACTCTGTTAATGTATCGTAGATTTCGTTTACCCCCATATCGATTTGAGTTTTTATGAGGATCATGAACTCATCACCCGCATACCGATAACCTTCGACCTTATCATTGCATAGCATTTTTATTCCATCTGCAACAATCTTTAAATACAAATCACCAGCATCATGGCCGAAACGGTCATTGACTTGCTTTAAATCGTCAGAGTCGATCATCATAACGATAATTTCGTCATTTTCGTTTCGAATTAACTGGGCTAAATCCTCGTGGAAAGCACGGTGGTTTTTTAAATCTGTTAATTCGTCGGTACGGGACATCGTGTATATTTTTGCGTACAATCGAGCAGTTTCAATCGAATTGATAACCTGTGCACCGATCATTTGTAAAAGATCTTCGTGCTCCTTCCGATAGGCGAAGTCCCTAAAGCTTTGAGTCGAGATGACACCTTTTACTTGGTCATCAATTACAACTGGTACAAAAAGACAGGACCTTGTATCTTCGTCCCCTTCTCCCATTTTCGTATCAAATTCGATGTTTTGATTTTGACTTTTGAGGTGAACAATTTCTCGCGTTTTAATAACCTTTGATGTGTAATTTTCACCAAATTCCACGATACTTGGAGGTGCTGGTTCTCCGTTATCCATAATAAAAATCATTTGAATATGGGCATCGCCGGGATTATGCAAGGCAATATAAAATGCATCCGCTGGCATAACACGTGAAACCATTTCATAGGATTTTTGAAGAAGAACGCTTTCATTTAGGGTTTTGCTGCAAATTTGGGCAAATTCATGAAGGATACGGTAATGCTTGTTCATCCAATGCATATTTTCCATTTGTTCGTTCATTTGTTGGAGTTGAGTTAAAAGGGTATTGGTAATCTCTTGTTCTTCTCTTTCCTGACAGATCCCATCAAAAAAGCCGCGAGTCTCGTCAGAAATCAAATTCTTTTCAGAACCAATTCTTTCGATTAATCCACTTAATTTTTTTAATACGTTCAGATTCTGGATGGTTTTCTCCATGTGTAATCACTTCCAAAATTTTTTAGAGGATGTTCAAGTTATTGAGTGAAACCCTCCCTTATCCAAAAATCTAGTAAAATAGTAGCAACAGTAATGGTAAAATGGTATAAAAAAAGACTAATCATATACCGATTAATCTACGTCCTTAGATACGAGTTATTCTCGGCAACTGGCTGGCATGTCCCAAAAGGATGTTCAATAATTCTGGAGAATCCCTTCTTTATGAACACATTGGACTAAGCCCCTATAGTTTTGCGTCTTCATCTTTCAATGAATTTGCCTTTACTTTATTCAATTATCTCACTAAAGAAAGAGTATTTTAAATTGTACTATAATTATATTTCTATTTTTGCTTTAGGTCAATGAATTTAACCTAACCTTTTTCTAGAAATGTGAATTTTTTCCTACTACAAACACCCTACTTTCCTCCTAGTAACTATTCCCAATATGGCAACCCATATTTTTACACCTTGACTATTATGAATGTTATTGAAATTTTTACCGTTTCGTGTATAATTATGCCGGATTACATAAAACTATAATCTTAAACTATATAGAAAGAAGGGGGTTGCTAATGAACAGTATACCTATTATCCAGTTTAAAAATGTGACGAAACAATATGACAATGACCCACCGGTCCTCAACAATGTCAGTTTTGAAATAGAAAGAGGAAAATTCTATACCCTTCTTGGTCCTTCTGGATGCGGAAAAACTACAATCTTGCGTTTGATTGCAGGATTTATCGAACCTTCAGATGGAGAGGTTTACTTTAATGGAAAAAAGGTAAATACCACACCTGCCAATAAGCGTCAGGTTAATACGGTGTTTCAGGATTACGCCCTATTTCCACATCTTAATGTCTATGAAAATGTTGCCTTTGGCTTACGAATAAAGAAATTTAAGCAATCTGAAATCGATAAAAAAGTGAAAGAAGCTTTAAGCTTCGTCAATCTTACTGGCTATGAAAATCGTGAAATTAGAGAAATGTCTGGTGGTCAGAGACAACGTGTTGCGATTGCTCGTGCGATTGTGAATGAACCAGAGATTATTCTATTGGATGAGCCTTTGTCTGCTCTTGACTTAAAGCTGCGTACGGAAATGCAGTATGAGCTTCGCGACCTTCAAAAGCGCCTTGGTATTACTTTTATCTTTGTCACACACGACCAAGAAGAAGCGCTTGCGATGTCTGATGAGATTTTTGTTTTAAATAAAGGAAACATTCAACAGAGTGGCAGCCCGATTGATATATATGATGAGCCAATCAACCGCTTTGTTGCAGACTTTATCGGGGAATCGAATATCGTAAAAGGGAAAATGCACAAAGACTTTCTAGTAGAATTTGTTGGTAAGAAATTTGACTGTGTTGACCAAGGCTTCTCAGATAATGAGGATGTTGAAATTGTCATTCGTCCTGAAGATTTAGAGATTACCTCTGTTGAAAAAGGAAAGTTACAGGTAGTTGTAGATTCACAGCTTTTCAGAGGGGTCCACTATGAAATTTGCGGTTTTGACAAGGACGGAAATGAATGGCTTGTTCACTCTACAAAGAAAGCGAAGGTTGGCGACGAGATCGGACTTTACTTTGATCCTGAGGCGATTCATGTTATGCGTATCGGTGAAACGGAAGAAGAATACGATCGCCGTTTAGAGGCTTATGTGGACGGGGAAAGCCATGGAAAATAAGCTAACCCGCAATTTATATTTTATCCCTTATGCACTATGGATTCTTGTATTTGTTATTGCACCAATTACACTTGTACTCTATTATTCATTTTTTGATATAGAAGGAAATCTTTCATTAATCAATTATAAAACATTTTTTACACCTATTTATCTAAAAATGACATTAAGCTCATTTTGGTATGCCTTTTTAATAACAGCTATCTCTTTATTGGTGGCATACCCTACAGCCTATTTAATCACAAGAACAAAGCACAAACACCTTTGGCTACTGCTCATCATTGCTCCATCTTGGATTAATCTACTATTAAAAGCATATGCTTTTATCGGGATTTTTGGAGCCTATGGAACTGCAAATGCAATCCTTGAAGTTCTAGGTATCGGTTCTAGACAGTTGTTATTTACGGATTTCAGTTTTGTATTTGTATCGGTTTATATTTTTATACCATTTATGATTTTACCTATCTTTAACTCATTAAATGAGTTAAATCCGAGTCTATTAGATGCCGCTAGAGACTTAGGTGCATCTAAATGGACAACGTTTCGCCGTGTGATTTTTCCACTGACGATTCAAGGTGTAAAATCTGGATGTCAGGTTGTATTCATCCCTGCCCTATCATTGTTCATGTTGACACGATTAATTGCAGGTAACAAAGTGATTACACTTGGTACAGCGATTGAACAACAGTTCCTTGTCACACAGGATTGGGGTATGGGTTCGACCATTGCCGTCTTCCTCATCATATTCATGGTGTTAATTATGGTGGCGACTGGAAACCGCAAGAAACGAGGTGCAAAAAATGAAAGATAAACTAGCCATATCTTCAAAAGTATATCTATTTATTATTTTCTTCATTTTATATGCACCGATTTTTTATTTAATCTATTACTCCTTCAATAGCGGTGGCACGATGAACAATTTCGAGGACTTCACCTTGGATTGGTATAAGGAGCTATTTGGGGATACAAGATTACTCATCATTGTGTTAAATACATTTGTGATTGCCTTGCTTTCGGCACTGGTTTCAACGATTATTGGGGTGCTTGGTGCAATTGGCATTCACTCTGTAAAACAAAGACAAACTCAGAATACATTATTGTCATTAAATAATGTATTAATCGTGAGCCCTGATGTTATCATCGGTGCGTCTTTCTTAATTTTACTAACTATGGCTGGAATTAAATTAGGCTTTTATTCTGTGTTGCTTTCACATATTGCCTTCTGTATTCCCATTGTCGTTCTGATGGTATTACCAAAATTAAAGGAAATGAGCCCAACTTTAATCGATGCGGCAAAGGACCTCGGAGCAAGCCAATGGCAGGTTCTTACAAAGGTCATTATTCCTTATATCACTCCAGGGATTTTTGCTGGATTTTTCATGGCCCTTACGTATTCCTTTGATGATTTCGCCGTTACATTCTTCGTGACAGGTAATGGTTTCTCAACGCTTTCCGTTGAAATCTATTCCCTCGCACGCCGTGGAATCTCACTGAATATTAATGCATTGTCCGCTTTATTATTTATTTTTACAATGCTGCTTGCAGTCGGTTACTACTTTATCGCACAACGTGGCAGCACACGTGGATTGGGGGTTCGGAAATGACGAAACTCATCCGTGCTTTCTTAGCCATTATTTTCGTTTCCGGTGGTCTTCTGTATTTGATCCACCATTTAAATTCGTCTCAGGGTCTTGCAAGTGGGAATACGCTGACGATTTATAACTGGGGAGATTATATTGACGAAGAATTAATCGACCGTTTTGAAGAAGAAACTGGAATCAAGGTCATTTACGAAACCTTTGACTCTAACGAAGCGATGATGACAAAGATTGAACAAGGTGGAACAACGTATGATATTGCGGTTCCATCTGAATATATGATTGATAAAATGCGCCAAGAGGACTTGCTCATCCCTCTTGACCATTCGAAGTTACCAAATTTAAAAAACATTGATGAGCGTTTCATGGATCTTCCGTTTGATCCAGACAATAAATTCTCTGTTCCATATTTCTGGGGAACCGTTGGAATTGTGTTTAACCCAGCAATGCTCGATGGAAAAGAGTTCACAAGCTGGAATGACCTTTGGGATCCTTCCTTAAAAAATGAAATTATCTTAGTTGACGGTGCCAGAGAAATAATGGGTATGGGACTTAACTCCCTTGGTTATTCATTAAATGACACGAATCTTGATCACTTAAACGAAGCAAAGGAAAAACTCATCACTCTTACGCCAAATGTCAAAGCTATCGTTGGTGACGAAGGAAAAGTCCTTATCCAAAATGGCGAAGCTGCAATTGGAATTGTATGGTCTGGTGATGCTGCAGATATTATGTGGGAAAACGAAGATATTGACTATGTGGTACCAAGTGAGGGCTCTAACCTATGGTTTGACAATATGGTGATTCCAAAAACCGCAAAAAATATTGAGGGTGCCCACCAATTCATTAATTTTATGTTGGATGCAGAAGTAGCTGCGCAAAACACAGAATATGTTAGCTACTCCACTCCAAACAAAGAGGCTCTTCAATATATGCCTGAAGATATGGTGACTGATGAGCGATTCTATCCTTCACCTGAGCTAACCGAAAGACTCGAGGTTTATGAAAATCTAGGGAAAAAGAATCTTGCCATTTACAATCAGCTTTTCTTAGAATTCAAAATGGCGCAGAACTAATAAAAATTCAAGCAAACTCCTTATGTAGTTAAAAACATAAGGAGTTTTTTGTTTTACATCCTCCCCTTCCCCATATTATTTTTTCTATAACATTTCCCTGCCAATTTGGATATCAATATAACAATTTCCTTTATTACTATAAAGCATTTCACTAAAGCGATTACATCGTTATAAAAATGCCATTTTTCTGTCTATGGAAAGATTTATATCTTTTTAAATCAATCAATTTTTCTTGAAATTCTATTTATTGAGTGTATAATTAGTTTTTGTTATTAATATATTACAAAAACTTTAGTTGGTATCCCAATATAGAAAGGGGTGTATTTTTATGGAAGATACTATTCTAGAAATAAAAGGGTTAAAAACCCACTTTCTTACTGACAGTGGACAAATTCCTGCTGTAAATGGGGTTGATCTTTATCTTAAAAAAGGGGAAATCCTCGGAATCGTTGGTGAATCTGGTTGCGGTAAAAGTGTCACCTCTCTTTCCATCATGCAGCTTGTACAGCACCCTGGGAAAATAGTCGGCGGCGAAATTTTATTTAATGGCGAAAACCTTGTAAACGCAAAGGAAAAGCGAATGAGACAAATTCGCGGAAATAAAATTGGAATGATATTTCAAGAGCCAATGACATCATTAAACCCTGTGTTCACAATCGGCAATCAATTAATCGAAGCCATTTTAATACATAATAAGATTTCGAAAAAAGATGCCAGAATGAGAGCAATTGAGATGCTAAACCTTGTTGGTCTCCCCAGAGCTGACGAATTAATAGATGAATATCCTCATCAATTATCGGGAGGTATGCGTCAAAGGGTCATGATTGCGATGGCAATGGTTTGTGAACCTGAAGTTTTAATCGCGGACGAGCCAACAACTGCACTTGACGTGACCATTCAGGCCCAAATCTTAGAATTGATGAAAAAGCTAAATAAGGAAACAAATACTTCTATCATAATGATCACACATGACCTTGGTGTCGTTGCTGAAATGTGTGACAGGATCGCAGTTATGTATTCGGGAAAGGTTGTTGAAGAAGGTGATACTAAGTCCCTTTTCAAAAACCCTCAACATCCTTATACAAAAGGGCTTATTGAATCTGTTCCAGATGTTCGAACTAAAAAAGACCGTCTCTTCTCGATACCAGGCAGTGTTCCGATCCCAGGGTCAATAAAAAAAGGCTGCCATTTTGCAGAAAGATGCCCTTATGCATTTGATAAGTGCAGAGAGGTTGCTCCTAGTTTACTAGATGTTGGAAATGGGCAACAAGCAAGATGTCATCTACACGAATCTGAAAGCAAGGCTGTACTCCTTCAGAGTGCATCACATTAAAGGTTTGTAAAGGAGGGAGAAACGAATGCCCGAAACATTATTGGAAGTAAAAGACCTGCAAAAGCATTTTCCGATTAAAAGCGGAGTCCTTCAAAAGCAGACAGGTGCTGTTAAAGCAGTTGATGGTGTCTCCTTCAGCCTACATAAAGGAGAAACACTCGGTTTAGTTGGTGAAAGTGGTTGTGGAAAATCCACAACAGGTCGTATGCTGATGCGACTTCTTGAGCCGACTGGCGGAAACATCATCTTTGAAGATAGGGATCTAATGAGTCTATCTAATTCAGAAATGAGAAAGATGAGAAAGGATATCCAAATGGTGTTCCAAGATCCTTTTGCATCACTAAACCCAAGACATACTGTCGAAAAGATAATCGAAGAGCCATTAATCGTTCATGGTCTCGGAAATAGACAAGAAAGAAAGAAGAGAGTCCGTGAATTACTTGAAATTGTTGGCTTAAATTCCTATCATGCTAAACGATATCCACATCAATTTAGTGGAGGTCAAAGACAAAGGATTGGTATTGCCCGTGCCTTAGCCGTTAAACCAAAGCTAATCATTGCTGATGAGCCTGTCTCGGCTCTTGACGTTTCAATCCAATCTCAGGTTCTAAATCTTCTTGAAGATTTACAAAAAGACTTTGATTTAACTTATTTATTTATTGCCCATGACTTAGGTGTTGTTCGTCACATCAGTGATAGAGTTGGAGTTATGTATTTAGGAAGAATCGTAGAATTAACCGATAGTGATCGTTTATATGAATCTCCTAAGCATCCTTATACGGAAGCCTTGCTCTCATCTGTTCCTATTCCGGATCCAGATCACAAGCAGGAACGAATTATTCTAAGTGGTGATGTACCTAGTCCATCAAATCCACCAACTGGATGTCCGTTCCACACACGTTGTCCAAAGGCAATGGATATTTGTAAACAGGTTGTTCCTACACTTCAAGAGGTAGAGCAAGGTCACTATACAGCTTGCCACCTTTATGGAGAAGAGCAAAAATAAATTGGCAGTGTATATCTATTAACATACGATTTACCTAGCCAAAGATAAAAATTATTGGAGGAGAAAATTATGAGAAAACGTTTCTTACTAACGTTAGTACTATTTGTTGTACTTTCTGCCTTATTAATGGCTTGTGGCAGCAAAGAGTCAGATAACGGCGATTCTTCATCATCAGCTAAAGATGAAGCGCAAACTACATTAATTTATGGTCGTGGAGCTGATACAACTTCTCTAGACCCAGGTGTTGTAACTGATGGTGAATCACTAAAAGTTACAGAAAACATTTTTGATACTCTTTTAGATTATGAAGAGGAAACTACAGAGGTTAAGCCTGCATTAGCAACTGAGTGGACAATCTCTGATGATTCTTTAGAGTATACATTCAAATTACAAGAAGGCGTAAAATTCCATGATGGCACAGACTTTAACGCAGATGCTGTTGTTTTCAACTTTGAGCGTTGGATGAGCGGCGGCACAGATGGCGCATTCGTATATTACGCTGCTATGTTCGGCGGCTATAAGGATGACGAAGGCCATGTCATTGAATCTATTGAAGCTGTGGATGACTATACTGTAAAATTCACTCTCAAACGCCCACAAGCACCATTTTTAAACAACCTAGCAATGGGTCCATTTGGAATTGCTAGTCCAACGGCTATTGAAGAACAAGGCGATAAATTTGGTGAAAACCCAGTTGGTACTGGTCCATTTGTTTTCAAAGAATGGAAACGTAATGACACAATTACTCTTGAAAGAAACGAAGATTATTGGGCAGGCACTCCAAAGCTTGAAAAGGTCATCTTCAGAGTCATTCCTGATAATTCAGCACGACTAACAGCATTAAAAACAGGTGAAATTGACTTAATGGATGGAGTAAATCCAAGTGATGTTTCACAAATTGAAAGTGATTCTTCATTACAAGTATTATTACGTCCAGGTATGAATATTGGATACTTTGGCTTTAACACTGAAATGGAACCATTCAATAATGTGAAGGTTCGTCAAGCACTTAACCACGCAGTAGATAAACAAGCGATCATCGATACATTCTATGCTGGAAATGCGGATGTTGCAGTTAACCCATATCCATCATTTATGCCAGGATATAATGACGAAATCGAAGGCTATGCATATGATTTAGACAAAGCAAAAGAACTTCTTGCAGAAGCTGGATATCCAGATGGATTCAAAATGGAGCTTTGGACTTTCACTAACCCAAGAGATTACATGCCTGAACCACAAAAAATTGCTGAAGCCATTCAAGCTGACTTTGCAAAAATTGGTGTAGATGTTGAGATTGTAACATACGATTGGACAACCTTCCTTGAAAAAGTTCAAAACGGTGAGGCTCAGTCATATCTTGCTGGATGGATTGGTGACAATGGTGACCCAGATAACTTCTTATATGTATTATTAGATCAAGACAGCATTGATGGAAATAACTATTCACGTTATGCAAACCAAGAGCTTCATGATCTCCTAATTTCAGCACAAACTGAAACAGATGAAGCAAAACGAAATGACATGTACAAACAAGCTCAGGTTATCATTCATAATGATGGTCCTTGGATTCCAATTGCACATGCACGTGCTGCTTTAGCTGCTAGCAGCAACCTAAAAGGATTCATTCCACATCCTACAGGTGTAGATAAATTTACAAACGTATATTTTGAATAATAGTCGTGTTCAAAAAGGAGGATGAAAAGGACCGAGTCGACAAAAACGCCACGTCCTGTGGCATTGTCGACACTAGCACATCCTTGTGCGTCGAAAGTTCAAGGCGGCGCAGCTTTGAGACCGGAGCGTATGCAGTTAATACGTGAGGAACGGAGAAGCAAGCCAACGCGCTTCCACAGGATGTGGTGACTTCGACGTTCGACACAGGAAGTGTCAGTATTTAGTCGAAGTTCATCTGCTGATGCGTCATTTTCACCGGACTTTTTGAACATCATCTAATAGTTAAGAAGGGGAGTCTTGTTACTCCCCTTTAAACATCAAAAGGGGTGAACATAATGCTCTCATATACGGTTCGCCGTTTACTCATGCTAATTCCGGTTTTATTCGGAATGTCTCTTATCGTATTCTTTATGCTACGGCTAATCCCTGGTGACCCAGCAGATGCTATCTTGGGTGAAAAAGCATCTCCTGCTGCCAAAGAAGCATTAACTCAGCAACTTGGGTTGGACGAGCCCTGGTATACACAATATATTTCGTATATCGGTGATTTATTCCAAGGTGACTTAGGAGAATCACTTCGTACCCGCACTCCAATTTCTGAAGAAATCTGGCCATTTTTAGCCGCAACCTTTGAGCTTGCTCTCGTTGCCATAATTATTGCAGTCGTGATTGGTGTAAATGCAGGAATCATTAGCGCTTGGTTCCAAAACTCATGGTTCGATTACACAGCGATGATCCTCGCTCTTATCGGTGTTTCTATCCCTATCTTTTGGCTCGGGTTAATGGAGCAATGGATTTTTGCCCTTGAGCTTAACTGGTTACCGTCTCTTGGAAGAGAGAATATTCGTGACCCAATTGAACCTATCACACACTTATTTTTACTAGATACATTGATTCAAGGGAACTTTGATCAATTTGTTGTAGCATTAAAGCACTTAATTTTACCTAGTATTGCATTAGCAACCATCCCGATGGCGATTATTGCTAGAATGACAAGATCAAGTATGCTAGAGGTTATGCGTTCTGACTATATCCGAACAGCAAGAGCAAAAGGTCAAAGAATGTTTTGGGTGGTTTATAAGCATTCCTTAAAAAATGCATTTATTCCTGTTTTAACTACCATTGGACTTCAAATGGGACTTCTGCTAGGCGGAGCCATCCTAACCGAAACGATTTTTAGTTGGCCTGGCATCGGAAGATATATTTATGAAGCAATTTCTTTTAGAGATTACCCAGTCGTTCAATCTGGCGTCCTGCTCATTGCAGCAATTTTCGTATTTATTAACCTAATCGTTGACTTACTATACGCAGTATTTGATCCACGAATTAAATATCAATAATTGAAAAGAGGTGGAGTTGTATGGGTGAAATAGCTCCTCAACAAGAATCTAACATAGCAGTGACACAAAATGATGATACAGTGGTTTCTCCCTGGAAAGATGCATGGAAGGGATTTAAAAAGAACCGCTTAGCACTTGTTGGTACAGGAATTGTTGCCTTTTTTATCTTAGTAGCAATTTTCGCAGACGTTCTAGCACCACAAAGCTATAAAGAATCTATCCTAGCCGATAGTCTTCAACCTCCCTCTGCAGATCATTGGTTTGGCACAGATGATTTAGGGAGAGATATTTTTTCAAGAATTATTTATGGAGCAAGAATCTCGTTATGGGTTGGTTTCTTTGCGGTATTAGCCTCTGCAATTATCGGTTCTTTACTTGGAATTCTTGCTGGTTATTATGGAAGATGGGTGGATATGCTTATTTCACGAACATTTGACATTTTACTAGCATTCCCAAGTATCCTATTAGCGATTGCGATTGTCGCTATTTTAGGACCTTCCCTTCAAAACGCACTAATTGCAATTGCCATTATAAATGTACCTAATTTTGGACGTCTCGTCCGTTCAAAGGTCATCAGTATTAAGGAAGAAGAATTTATCATGGCTGCAAAAGCAATCGGAATGAAAGATTCTCGAATTCTTTTAAAGCATATTCTTCCAAATAGCATAACACCCATTATTGTTCAAGGCTCACTTGGAATAGCAACAGCCATACTCGAGGCAGCTGCTTTAGGGTTCCTGGGCTTAGGTGCACAGGCACCAGAGCCAGAATGGGGAAGAATGCTAAGTGATGCAAGAAGCTATATTCAACAAGCACCTTGGACACTTATTTTCCCAGGGCTAGCCATTATGTTGACAGTACTCGGCTTTAATCTAATGGGTGACGGTCTGCGTGATGCACTAGATCCAAAAATGAAGAGTTAAAAAAGAGACGCATTTGTTCATGCGTCTCTTTCTTTTGAGAATTATTTTTCTGTACTTACTGCTTTATCCTTCTCCAATAAGACAATCAACCCTGGTAATAACACTCCTCGAATCAGGAAGGTATCTAACAGAATTCCGACCGCTACTATAAAGCCGAAAACAAATAATAATTGAACTGGCTGTGTCATTAAAACTGCGAAGGTTGCGGCTAAAATGATACCAGCTGATGAAATGACTCCGCCTGTTTTAGCAACAGCTATTTGGACCGCCTCATTAACTGAATGGTTTCTTCTTTCTTCCTGGAATCTTGAGATAAGCATAATATTATAATCAATTCCAAGTGCAACTAGGAAAACAAATGCGTACAATGGCACCCGGTTAGCTACTGTATCGATATTAAAGAAGAGATTTGTCAAGAAAATACCCAATCCTAATGCTGCTAAAAATGAAACTAAGATTGTACCCATCATATAGATAGGCATTTTAAATGACTTTGTAAGGACGATTAGCAAACCAAAAATTAAGATTGTTTCAAGAATGACTATCAAAATAACATCGCGATTATTGGTTGAACGATCGTCTACTTTAGTTGCCGTTTCTCCGGCAAAATAAAGGTCTCCGTCTAGATTTGTATTTGCTAAAATGGATTCGGAGTTATTTATCATGTTCTCCATTGCATCCATTGTTTTAACGTCATATGGCCCTTCTTCAAAGGTCAAGGAGAAATTTAAAACTCGGTTATCTTCAGCCGTTCCGTTGATTCTTACTTCGGTAACAAGGTCCTGCGCTAATAACTCTTTACGTAATGACTCCTGTTCTTCTTGAGAAATAGCATTTTCTCCTTCATATAATACGGTTGATGGTGCTAGTTCACCTTTTGCAAATTTCTCTTCAATTAATTCGTAACCTTGTCGCGATGGCATATCTTCTGGAAATGACTTCATCGTATCAAATTCATACGTCAGGTTAAACATATTGGCTGCTGAAACAAAGAGAAATATACCTACAATACTGACATATAATCCAGGTTTTTTCACAACCTGTCTTCCAATTTTGCTCCAGAAGGAATGATCTTTAACTTTTTCATCCCCAACCTTTGGAACCTTTGGCCAGAATGATTTTCTGCCAAAGAGTGTAAATAATGCAGGCACTAATGTAATGGATGCAATCATGATAATCACCATTGTTGTGGCAAAGGTTGGAGCAAAGTTTTGATAATCTCCAAGGTCTGCGAAGAATAACACGAGCATCGCTGCCAAAACCGTTCCACCTGAGAAGAAGACTGGCATTCCTACCTCTTTCATCGCGGCCCTCATAGCATCGTATTTATTTTCGTAACTCTTAAGTTCTTCACGAAAACGAGAGAACACAAATAATGAGTAGTCAATAACTGCCGCAAATAAAAGAATCGACATGATTGATATCGTTTGGTTGCTTAATTGTAAACCAGCCTTCCCTAGTATACCTAGCGATTGCAGAACCACCTCATATACAAAGACAGCTGCTAATAATGGTATTAACGCTAATAATGGCGAACGGTAGATCACAATTAATAAAAGTAAGATTAACCCAACCGTTGAAAAAATTAAGACTAGGTCTGCTCTAGAAAACAGATCAAGTGAATCTGTTGCAATTCCGGCGGGTCCTGTGACATACAAGGTTAAATTCGAGCTTTCTTCAACCACCTTTATGATTACTTCTTTTGAATCTCGAATTTCCTTTGTTTCTAATGATTCATCAAAGATAATCGGAAGCAAAGCAGTCGTTTGATCCTCTGAAAAGAATCCAGCTACTGCCTGTGGGGGTAAGCTTGTTAATGGAACTACCTGCTCTACTCCAGGAATCTCAGCCTTTTCAATTAGATTAAATACATCTACAAGTTCCTGAAATTCAAGTTTTTCTTCATTTGATTGAAAGACTAAAATACCAGGAGTACCATTACTATCCTGGAAGTACTCATCAATCTTGCTTTGTGCAATAACTGATTGTGAATCATCAGGTAAAGAGTCAGTCCTCGAAACCTCATAATCCTTTGCATTCGGCGCAAAAACCGCCAATAAAACTGTAATCATAAGCCATGTAGTTAATGTAATCCACATGCCTCTTTTTGTGGTAACTCTATCTGTAATGGCCAGTAACATCTTTTTCAAGATTTATTCACCTCTACTTTTCCAAAGTAACGTTCGCGTCACTTTCCTTTTAAAAAAATGACACAAATGTCACAATAATTATCTTTGAAAGTGACAAATGTGTCAATTAGAAATCATTGAAAATTCCATGACAAATTATTTCCTTAATTGAATGAACCCATACATCATGCGGTATGCCAAAATGATTAGGGATCGCGACGGACTGAAAAATATAACCTAATACAACCGGTTCAGGTATTCTCGTACTCAATAATTTCTCTCTCTTACCAGAATCCATTAAACCCTGTACATTACGGTACATTTCAATATGGAGCTTTTCAAGTTTCTCTTTATTTTCTTTAACCTTAGCATTGATAGTAACCGGAACACGTTTTCCAATTTCGATAAGATGAGGAAGCTCCGGGTTCTTAAACATGAGATTCAACAAAAAATCGAATTGGGCATGAAACCCTTCTATTGAGTTGATTTCCTTTAACTCATCGAGAAATTGGTTCATTTTAAAAAGCATATATTCCGTAATCAATTCTTCCTTGTTTTCAAAATACTTATAAATTGCCCCGCGGGAAACATCTAAATGCTCCGCCACCAAACTAAACTGGAATCCTTCATAATTATATGTCAGAAGAAGTTCCTCAGTTACCTGAAATAACTCCTCATTCGTAAATTTACGTTCACGAGCCATGTCTTTCACCCCACCCTCATTATAGAACAAGATTTTCAAAAAGAGAATGAGTTGGCTTGGATATCGATTTTTCGACCATTTTTTCGACTAGTACAGCTCGCATTTCGTCCCTCACGAAACTCCCATTTCATTTCAATCAAACGATTGTTTGAATTGGCAAACCCTTGATGGAACTGAGAAAACCCATTAAACAAACGATTGTTTGAAAATGGGTTTTCAGAAAATCGACCGATTAGTACAGATTAATGAACATAAAAATGACCTGCTTCATCCTCTTTTAATCTAACTCATAATAGCCGCAAACAACATGTCCTACCGCTTTTGCTGCAACAAGGAGTGCATCTTCATCAATATCGAATTTAGGATGGTGATTGAAATACGGATCCTTTTCACCCTTTGGTGTACACGCAATGTAGAAGAAACAGGAAGGGAATTTTTCTGCATAATAAGCAAAATCTTCAGAAGGAGCCATTGCAGGGAATTCCTTCACTTCTTTAATGTCTTTGTCATTTGCATTTTTTAGATACTCTGCAACTTTTTGGGTTATTTCAGGGTCATTGTATAGAGGTGGGTAATCATTTTCATATGTTAGCTCACAGGTTACCCCAAATTCTTCTTCAAGACCTTTTGCCAGCCTTTTAATTTCATGTTCAATTTTTTTCTTTGTTTCATCTGTCATATAACGAATATCACCTTCAAGCTCTACGCTATCCTTGATGACATTAAACGTTCCTTTTCCATCAAATGAACCAATGGTTATTACGCCATTTTCAAATGGACTTAAACGACGACTAATGATTGTTTGAGCAGCAGTTACAAAATGAGCGCCAGCCACTATCGCATCATTCGCCAGATGTGGTGATGAGCCATGTCCGCCTCTACCTTGAACTTTTAATTTCATATAAGCCCTGCCGTTGAAAGAATATCCTGCGTGATACCCAACCACCCCTGCAGGGCCTAGTGGAAGTAGATGAATCCCAAAAACATTATCTAAATCATCCAAAACGCCGGATTCTACAATACTTTTTGCCCCGCCTGGCGGAACCTCTTCAGCGTGCTGGTGAATAATCTTAATTGTCCCTGGTATTTCATTTTTTAATTGAATTAAGCAATCCGCTAATACCAACAAATATGCGGTATGGCCATCATGACCACAAGCATGCATGACACCTTCATTTTTTGATTTAAAAGGCACATCCGCTTCCTCTACAATTGGAAGTGCATCAAAATCTGCACGCAACCCAATTTTTTTTCCAGTCTTTCCTCCCTTGATTGTCACAACTATTCCGTAGCCATTTCCAACATTCGATTGAACTTCTACGTCCTTCCCTTTATAAAAGTCCAGGATGTATTGAGCTGTTTTTTCTTCTTTGAAGGAAAGCTCTGGATTTTCATGAAGATGTCTGCGAATTTCAATCATTTCATCCTTACGTGACTCTAACATTTCCATTAATTGATCTTTCATTGTCCTATACTCCTTTTCACTAACTATTCTGGAACAGGCTCGCGAGTTGTTGTTTTTTTAGAAGTAAGATTTGGTTTTACTTCTTTGGTTATTTTACCTGCATCTTTAGGAACCATAACCATTATCGAGATAATTGATAGGATACCAAAAATTACATTAACAATGATACCTACTGTAGCTGCCCATTCAAGGTTGCCCGTTGCTGCTATTGCCGCGTAAGCTGCTGTGGAAATCGCAACACCAAATGCACTACCTAGCGAACTTGCCATTTTATAAACACCAGCTGCTTCGCCAACTTTATCAGCCGGGGCATTTGATACAGATGTATCTGTTGATGGGGTCGCATAAATACCAAGTCCTAATCCAAATAAAGCAAATCCAATAAAAACAGCAATTGTATAAGAAAAGCCTTGTAAAAATGTTAAGCCCATTAACCCTACACCAACCGTGGTAATGAGCGCACCCCAAATCATCGGCTTTTTTGCGCCTACTTTTTGCAAAATTTTCTCACCGACACGAATCATGGCGAGAACAGTAACTAAATAGCCTAATGACAACATTCCGGATTGGAATGAACTGAAGCCACGTCCTACTTGTACATACGTGTTTGCGACGACTAAGGTACCCGCAATGGCATTCAGTAAAAAATTCGAGACGGTGGCACCTGTATACGGTGCATTTTTAAACACGGCGAAGTCAATAAGGACAATATCTTTGCTCTTTTCTACCTTAATGAAAACAAGTAGACCTATAATCGTTACAGCTACAAGAACTAGTGAAATCGGGCTTGTCCATCCTAAATCTGATCCATAAGTAATAAATACATTCAAGGCAATCATCGTCACAATAAAAATAGCTAATCCCGTGTAATCAAATTTAAACTTACCCGAGGATGGTTGCTTACTTTCTGGTGTATCCTTTAGTAAAAACATCCCAACAACCGCAAAGATAATGGAGAAAACGAAAATCCATCTCCACCCTAATGATGTGGCAATTGCACCACCTGCAAAAGAAGCAACGCCCGAACCTCCCCAAGAACCGATTGACCAATAGCTTAATGCTCGTTGTCGTTCTGCCCCTTCGAAGTATGCTTTCATTAATGCAATGGTGGAAGGCATAATACAAGCAGCTGAAAGACCAATAATCACACGGCCAATAATGAGCAGTGCAGATCCTTGCGTTATGACTAGACAAAGCGATCCAATAATACTTAAAACAAACCCAATATTGGCGATTTTCTTGCGCCCAATTTTATCCGCAAGACCACCCGCCGCAACGATAAACATGCCTGAAAATAAAGCTGATAAACTGATTGCAATGTTCAGTGTCCCCAGTGAAATCCCTAAATCTTCTTGTACAGCAGGTACAACATTCACCATTGCTTGAGCAAATAGCCAGAATGTAATAACTCCGAACACAATCCCGATAATCATTTTATTTGTACCTTTGTAAGGTGATTCCATGATATAGCCTCCTTTGGTACTATATTTCCCGTAGATAGGCGCTTAATTCTATGTAAAATGTGAAAATAAATCCAGTATCAATCGTTTTCTTCCTATATTATTGAATAGAGTAAAAAACGAAACTTTGCTAAAGGAGATCGACTAGTACAGCGTGCTTTTTGTTGTCCTCAACACTATCAATTTATTTCAATCAAACGTATGATTGAATTCGAAAGTTATTGATATAACTGAAAAAACCCATTAAACAAACGATTGTTTGAAAATGGGTTTTCTTAAAAATGGCCGATTAGTACAGATTGGTTTTTGCATTTGTAACCAGAGACCTATTGGAGCATATTTAATTTATCGGAATATCGTTTTTCATTAAACGGAACTTGATTTTTTAGGATATCGTACATTTCTTCAACAAGCACCCGACCTATCATTTCCTTAGACTCTATTTCGGAATAACCCAAGTCGAGTAACCGTTCCATGGTTTCTTTTGTAGACTTGGGATCATTTATTTTAATTTGATTATCTACAATTTCAAGTATTTTAGATTTTAATTTTAAATTCGTCACTTTTTTTACTCCTCCAGTATTTTGACAGATTTTATTTTGCCGCCCTATTAGCAACTAGGGTTTTAACACTAACTTCGCGACTGCTTCACAATGAACAGTATGGGGGAACATATCCACTGGTTGTACTTCTGTCGTTTCATAGCCACCGTCTTCTAGTATCCGCAGGTCTCTTGCAAGTGTTGCCGGGTTACAGGACACATACACAACTTTCCTTGGCTTCATTTTCAAAATAGTTTGTAATAACGCTTCATCACAGCCCTTACGTGGAGGATCAACCACGATTACATCCGCTTTAACTCCATCCTTGTACCAGTTAGGAATAACGACTTCAGCCTCTCCTACCGCAAACTCTGCATTATCGATATTATTTAATGTTGCATTTCGCTTAGCATCCTCAATCGCTTCAGGAACAATTTCAACCCCGTACACTTTTTTTGCTTTTTGAGCTAAAAAGAGTGAAATTGTTCCTATCCCACAATATGCATCAATCACGGTTTCTTCACCTGATAATTCCGCATATTCTAACGCTTTATCATAGAGTACCTTTGTTTGCTCTGGATTAACTTGATAAAAGGAGCGAGCAGAAATTGCAAACCTGATATCACCAATATTGTCGTATATATATTCTTCTCCCCAAAGGACATTTGTTTCTTTTCCAAATATCACATTTGTCTGTTTGGGATTTATATTTTGTACAATAGACTTAACACCAGGTAACTCGGTAGTTATCGCTGAGATGATGTGATTTTTATGTGGTAGCTCCTTTGTTCTCGTGATAAGAACGACCATTATTTCACCTGAGACAAGACCATATCGTGCCATAATATGGCGAAGTGTTCCCCTTTTGTTTTTTTCATCATAGGCCTGAATTCCATACTTCTCGCAGATTGTTTTAACTGTTTGCACGACCAAATCGTTCTTCTCTTGCTGAATGAGACATGCTTGCATATCAATAATTTCATGACTTCGCTGCTGATAAAACCCTGCAACAAGACCGCCTTCTCTATCGGCTACCGGCACCTGTGCTTTATTTCTGTAGCGCCATGGATTCTCCATTCCAAGAACGGGATGCACCTCGATATGTGGCAGCTTACCGATTCGAGTCAACACTTCCTGAACCTGTCTTTGTTTTGCTACCAATTGACCCTCATAACTAAGATGCTGAAGCTGACAGCCTCCGCATTCTTTATAAATCGGACATGGTGCATCCACTCGATATTTGCTTTTTTCATAGAGCTCAATTAGCCGCCCATAACCGTAGCTTTTTTGAACCTTTGTAATCTTGATTTTTGCTTTTTCGTCTGGGAGACCGTTCGGAACAAAAATAGGAAAGCCTTCGATTTTCGCCACACCCGCTCCATCATGTGTAAGGTCCTCAAATGTGACATCATAGTATGTATTTTTTTCAACTGGCGGTTTCAGTTTTGTCATTATGTATTCTTCCTTTACGTTCAAAATGCTGAACTGATTGTAACATACTGGCGGAGTATTGTGCCAATCTGCATCAAGTCCTATTGATATTTTTCAATCTTAAGGGGCAAATCTTAGGGTGATAAACACAATAAAAAGGAGTTCCAGTAATGGATACCCCTTAAGAAATCTGTTTCTTATTCATGTTGGCATTGACATTCTTAATATAGTTCCAGTTTTTTTCTTACTCTTTATCCATCTTCTCCGCTTTTTCCTTCGAAACCAATACATTAATATGCTGATATAGGTTTACAAATTCTCCCGGGAGCAAACCACCGTACTCCCCGTCAAGATTAATCTGCATTTTTTCAGTCGGATTTACCTTAACGCGATTTGCTTTTGTGTAAATCACATGCGGATCATTGATATGCTCTCCACGAATCGCAAGCGTTGCCACTCTGATAAAATCCGCTAAGTTTACCTTTTTTAAAATTAACAAATCAAATAACCCATCATTTAGCGATGAATCTGGTGCTAACTTTTCAAAGCCGCCGACGGAATTCGTTAAGGAAACAAGGAATAACATAATTTCTCCTTCAAACAGCTTTCCATCATACTCAATGCTAACCTCGGTTGGACGAATGGATGGTAGCATCTCCATCCCTTTTAAATAATACGCAAGCTGCCCTAGCATTGTTTTCAGCTTGCTGGGCACCTCGTACGTTAACTCGGTTAACCTTCCTCCGCCAGCAATATTGACAAAATATTTATCATTTATCCGACCAATATCAATCGGGACAGAGTTTCCTTCGATAATCACGTCACAAGCACCCTCTATATTCCGAGGTACCCCGATAGCGCGCGCAAAGTCATTTGTTGTGCCAACCGGAATAATCCCTAAGGTTGGACGATATTCCTGCTCAGCTAAGCCGTTAACAACCTCATTGATGGTCCCATCGCCACCTGCCGCTACAACAAGATCATACTTTCTTTCAACCGCGATTCGGGCAGCATTTGTTGCATCTCCCTCTCCGGTTGTAGCATGGCATGAGGTTTCATACCCTGCTCTTTCTAATTTTTCTAACACCTCTGGTAGATGTCGTTTAAATAATTCTCTCCCAGAGGTTGGGTTATATATGATACGTGCCCTTTTCATTTTCATCATCCTATAATAAAGATAATCAATCATCTATGTTCCATCATAGCTCATCCATTTGATTTAATCAATTTTGACACTAACAAAAAAATCCATTTTTTCACAATTATCTCTTTAATTTGCTTCAACTTGCCTATTTTAATAAAGATGCGCTTGGCAAAAACCAAAGCGCACGTTTTTAATACTACTACATTTTTTCAACAAGATTCACTGTAACAAGATCGCTATTAAAAATGGAAAGCTTATATGTACCTTCCCCCAGCTTTTTCGTGCCCTTATACAATTTTTCTGTTGTGCTTTCCTCATACACCTCATCAATACCACCTCGATTGGTTGTATCGATGTTATCCCACGCCATATTTCCATTCAGTTCATTATTGGAAACAGCAGATAACAGAATGTTACTCTTTTCAATTACATGAACCGATACATTGGATGCTCCATCTACGACCCAATTATTTTCTAGTGACCCTGGGTAGAGGGAAACTTGATTATGTTGGCCACGAACCTCTAACTGAATTGAACTCGGAACTATAATCGTTGGCTCTATTGTTGCGGATGAAGAAAAAGGTCCAGCTTGGTCAACAGGTTCCTTCAATGTCACGTAAATGGTGTCCCCTACAACCTTCTTTAATACATAATCTTTTGCTTCTGAAATAATAGGTTCTGCTTTCGGATGAACCGTTGCGCGGTATATGCCAAATACATGTAATTCATTGGCGGTGGAGCCTTCAATTTTACTTGTTACCCCATTTGTTTCAAGGACGACACGTTTGATGTTATCCGCCAATTTTTCCTCGACTACAGGCAGGTCCATGGAACGATGCTCTGCTCCAATCACATCTTGAACTTCAGCAACCAAACCAACAGACGACAGCAGGGTAAATCCAATCCCAATCGTCCCAATCATCCCTACAAAGATAATACTTAAAAAGTCATATTTTACAATCGGATTTTCCTGTTTTGATAAAAAGAGATAAACCACAATCTCAATGCCTAACACTATCAAAATGATTGGCCACCATACAAGCAGTGGCTCCATCATTTGTATCCCTTTTATTTGTGAGACGAAAAGGAGAACACCCAGTAAAATCAACGACAAACCCATTGATACAGAACCCACACGCCATTTTCTCATTACGCATTCTCCTTCCGTTTTTTACTTCCTACCATTAGCTTGATTCCACCACCGATTAATAAGATACAGATGATTGTACCTTGGAAGTATGTGTAGTAGAAGTGCTGCAGGTCAAAATGCAATACTTTTGCAACCATTGGCCCAACTGTTGGTAATACAACATTCACAAGTAAATAGTAGAGTCCTAATGCGATTAACGCGAAACCAACCCATTTTTGATGATTTACGATGTAAGAGACAACCGGAACATCCTCAAGCTCCTCTTCGCCATGCTTTGACACCTTCTGAAGGGCATCGAAGAAGCTATAAAACCATATGATTGGGATTAGAAATAAGAATAGTGACAGACGAAGCACATCTAAAATATAGATGGCGAATAAAAAGGCAGCCATTAGCTGAATTCCGCGTTTTTGTAATCCCAGATACAAGTGGCCAGCACCTGGGAATATCGCTAGAACAGTTGCGAGTGTTTTGCTTTTACGCCCTTGCTCACGTCTCGTTTCCTCAAAATCCTCTAAAATTGTCTTATCAACCAATTCTTCCCCGCGCTGTTTTTTACCTACAAGCTGTACCGCATCAAACATGTTGTATACCCAAATAACTGGCAGGATCCCGAGAAACACCATGAATGCCCCTTGATTCGTAAAAACAGATATAAACACAACCATTGTTCCTAATCCAAAAAAACCAATTAGAAACGTCAAACCCCGGTTAATCAAGCCAAGTTGAAAATGTCCTAATCCAGGGATAAATGAAAGAATAATCGTATAGAATCGATCTGATTCATCATTCTGCACGGCAACGACCTGACCTTCTTCTGTATGAATCGCTTGTTGACGTTGATTATGTTTGTTATTTCGCAACAGGAAGATAATCATATCAAGTACATTAATGACCGCAATAAAAAATGCAAAAATCAGCCCTACTAATAGCGGATCCTCATACCCAACCATAAACGTTCCAAGGATTCCGATTAAGATAGAACCAACCGTACCCACTCCATAGAAAAACCCTCTTATTTTTCGATTCACATAAAAATGTCCAACACCTGGGATGAATGATAGAAAAAATGCCAGCACTGGATTATAGCTCATTGTTCTCCCTCCTCATGATTTGTTCCTATATCAAATAGCGATAACGCCTTTTCCATTAAATTAGATGAAACAGATTGTTTCTGCTCTGAAAAACTTGAGGCCTCTACCGTACCGAGAATTCCTGTCATACTTTGGAATACCCCTGTCGACATCAAAGTCAACGTCACAGCTGCAGCAACACCATAATGGAATATAGGACTTTGTAAAAACCTTTTCCCTTGCTTTCCCTTTTTCTCCGGAAGCTTTGTGACAACCTCATCTGTAAAGCTATCATTTTCAAGGTTAGGTACCTCTTCAGCCTGAACTTCGATTAATTCCATATAGATTTCTAAACATTGGTCACAGGAAAACAGGTGATTTTCGAGTTCTTCCCGCTTTGATTCTTCTAATTCATCCTTTATATACAACAACCACTCTTCATTGCTGAAATGCCTCATCTAAAAATCATCCTCCTTCCAATGTTTCCTCATCCAATTTCTCGCTCGGTACAGCTTCGTTTCCACCGTTTTTGGCTCCACTTGCTGTTCCTGCGCGATTTGTTTATAGCTTTTTTCTTCTATGTAGTAGGCCTCAATCACCTTACGATAATTCACTGGCATATCGTCTAGCCGGTTTTTCACAAGTTCTCTTTGTTCCTTTCGTAAAAGTGGGACTACGACAATTTCCTCGGACGAAGAGAGTGCAGGAATGTCATTTGGCTCTAAAACTACTTCCTGTTGTCTCTGCTGCTTCCTTTTCAGGTCAATTGCATGGTTCACTGCAATTCGGGTAATCCACGTCTTAAAGCCCTGTGCACTGTACTGGGGGAGTGCATAATAGATTTTGAGAAATACTTCCTGCGAAGCATCCTCAGCATCCTTTTCATGACGTAGAACCGGATAAATAGCCTTAAATACTAGATTCTTATATTTTTCAACGATTAAGCGAAAAGCATGCTCATCCCCTGCTTTTGCCTTCTCAATTAGAACCTCATCTTGAATTGCACTCTCCCCCTTTCTCTCCTGTCTACCTATATAGACGAACTAACACCTACTATACCCTACAGTTTTATGAAAAAAAGATTAAAAAGTTTTTAACATGAAAAAAAGACCTCCAATAAGCGAAGGTCTGATGAATCAGTTATTTATTACGATGAACGATTTTATAGATTAGGGTTGCGATTAAGGTTGATGGTAAATTTATGAGGCTACCTTGAAGATTGAATTGTAATTGCTGTTCTTCAAAGGACATATCTTCATAGGTTTCGTTATGTGTTTTTTTCGTTTTCTTGAATTTTTCCTTTGTTGCGGCTATGTTCCGGTACTGAATCGGAATCATCACTAATACATAAAGAAGAAGAATGCCACCGATTACATAAAACAGAAAACCGTCTTCCATCATTATTTCCCCCTTAGTTTAACAACTTATACTTCGTTTACGTATAGTACCCGGAGAAGGTTTCATGTGTTAGCAAAAAAACTTCAGTTTTTTACAAACAATATACGACAAGTTTACAAGGTATAATAAAATATTATGCTAAAATATGTATAAATTAGATATTTTGACCATAGGAGGTAAGCCGTATTATGAATAGAAAAAGTTTAATAGCAATACTTACAATGGTATCTGTCATTTTATTGGCAGCTTGTCAAAACTCATCTGAAGATTCAAGTGCCAAATTAGACAAGCCATCCCAAAATAAGCAAACATCTCAAAGTAATAATGACGATTCTTCTAATGTGGGTTCTACAGAAAATACTTCAAACGCTGACAACACTGAAAAAGTTACCATTGATACAAGTAAAAATGAAACAAACGAAAAAACAATTACATCAAACAATGTACCTAAAAAAGAAGAAACTTCATCTACGAATGCAACAGAAAGTTTGAAGGTTGAATATCTACAAAGGTTAAATGATACTAAAAAAATGATGGATGAAATGGAAGCAACCGATACATCTACCTACGCTTTGAAAAAGGTGGAAGACGATCGATGGGATATTTGGGATGAACTATTAAATGAAATTTATGGGGTCCTAAATGAGCAACTTCCAACTGAGAAGATGGACCAATTGAGGCAAGAGCAACGGAATTGGATAAAATTTAGAGATGATACTGCATTAGAAGCATCGCATAAATTTAATGGTGGTACACAGGAACATTTAGAATATTCAGCTGTTTCAGCAAACCTAACAGAGGAAAGATGCTATGAATTAGTTGAATATTATATGTAATTATTGATTAAAGGCATCGCTAGGTAGCAATGCCTTGCTGAGCGTGTCCTGGTTGAATCCTCTTGAGGGACATGCTCAACGCTTTGTAAATCGAGCGTGTACTGGGAGATTACTCTTGTGGGACACGCTTAACGCTTTTTTTGCAGAGCATGTACCGGGAGATCACTCTTGCAGTACATGCTCCCCACTTTTTCAAACGAGCGTGTACCAGGAGAACCATCTTGCAGCACATGCCCAAAGCTTTTTGACCTCAAACATGTACCAACTAGCCATCCCCCTACTAAACAAAAAAAAAAGAGACCCACTCTACAGCAGGTCTCTATCTAAAATTACAGTTTATTCATTTCTTCAACAAGGATTTTGTTCACCATTTGTGGGTTTGCTTGTCCTTTTGTTTGTTTCATGACTTGACCGACTAGGAAGCCGATCGCTTTACCTTTTCCACTCTTAAAATCTTCTACAGATTGTGGGTTATTCGCGATAACCTCAACGATAATTTTTGTTAAGGCACCTTCATCTGAAATCTGAACAAGTCCTTTTTCCTTCACAATCGCTTCTGCGTCTCCGCCTTTTTCAATTAGCTCTTTGAAGACCGTTTTTGCAATCTTAGAGGAAATCGTTCCGTTCTCGATTAGCTTGATCATGCCTGCCAGACTTGCTGGAGTTAAGGCAATTTCATGTAATTCCTTCTGTTCTGCATTGAGGTAACCGGAAACTTCACCCATAATCCAGTTGGATGCTTGCTTAGCATCTGCACCATTTGCTATTGTTTCTTCGAAGAAATCAGATGTTTCTTTCGTCACAGTAAGTACAGCTGCATCATATTCAGGCAGACCAAGTTCTTCAATATAACGCTTTTTACGAGCATCTGGAAGCTCAGGAATTTCTGCACGAACCCGCTCCATCCACTCATCGTCAATATAAAGCTCTACTAAATCTGGCTCAGGGAAGTAACGGTAGTCATCTGAACCTTCTTTCACACGCATTAGAATTGTTGATTTTGATGATTCATCGTAACGACGTGTTTCCTGTTCAATCACGCCACCTGCAGATAAAACTTCCGCTTGACGAATTTCTTCATATTCAAGACCATTTTTCACAAATGCAAATGAGTTTAGGTTCTTTAACTCGGTCTTTGTTCCAAATTCTTTTTGACCGACTGGGCGCAATGAGATGTTGGCATCACAACGGAGTGAACCCTCTTCCATTTTACAGTCTGATACACCCGTATACTGGACAATTGATTTTAACTTTTCCAAATAGGCATAGGCTTCTTCGGGTGTACGGATGTCTGGCTCTGATACGATTTCAATCAATGGAGTTCCCTGACGATTCAAGTCAACTAACGAATAGCCTCGTCCAGAGTGTGTGAGTTTACCTGCATCCTCCTCCAGGTGAAGACGAGTAATCCCAATTCTCTTCTTTTCACCGTTCACTTCGATTTCAATCCAGCCATTTTCCCCAATTGGCTTATCAAATTGAGAGATTTGGTAGGCCTTTGGATTATCCGGATAAAAATAGTTTTTACGGTCAAACTTTGTTTCCTGGTTAATCTCGCAGTTTAAAGCCATCGCGGCCTTCATCGCCCATTCAACCGCTTTTTTATTTATAACCGGAAGAACACCAGGGTATCCTAATTCAACGACACTTGTTAATGTATTTGGAGCAGCTCCGAATTCGTTTGGCGCGCTTGAAAATATTTTTGATTCGGTTTTAAGTTCAACGTGAACCTCCAACCCGATTACTGTTTCAAACTTCATTTCTGATTTCCCCCCTTACAATTGTGGTTTTTGTTTATGATGATCAGTTGCTTTTTCAAACGCATCTGCAACACGATAAATTGTACTTTCATCGAAATGCTTTCCGATAATTTGGAGTCCTAGCGGTAACCCATTTGAAAAACCGCACGGAACTGATATTCCTGGTACACCTGCTAGGTTTACAGGGATGGTCAAGATATCATTTGCATACATTGTAAGTGGATCATCCATGTTTTCACCAAGCTTAAATGCTGGTGTTGGTGTGGTAGGTCCAATAATCACATCGTATTTTTCAAATACATCTTCAAAGTCTTTCTTAATTAATGTACGAACCTTTTGTGCTTTTTTATAATAAGCATCATAATAACCTGAGCTGAGCGCAAACGTTCCGAGCATAATACGGCGCTTGACTTCATCACCAAAGCCTTCACTTCTTGATTGTTTGTACATTTCAATCAAATTCTCTGCATTGTCAGTACGGTACCCGTAACGAACTCCATCAAAACGCGCAAGGTTTGCGGAAGCCTCTGATGATGAAAGTAAATAATAAGTTGCAAGTGCATATTTGGAATGTGGGAGTGAAACTTCTTCCCATGTTGCTCCAAGTCCTTCAAGAACCTTAAGAGCATCAAGTACAGATTGGCGTACTTCCTCATTCACACCCTCACCGAGGTATTCCTTAGGTACCGCAATCTTTAATCCTTTAATATCACCAGTAAGTGCAGATACATAACTTGGCACATCAACATTTGCAGAAGTTGCATCCATTTGATCCACACCAGAAATCGCCTGTAAAAGGAAGGCATTGTCTTCCACAGTACGGGTAACTGGTCCAATTTGGTCTAATGATGATGCAAAAGCAATTAAACCAAAACGTGAAACTCTTCCGTACGTAGGTTTTAACCCAACCACTCCACAAAAGGCTGCAGGTTGACGGATTGAACCACCTGTATCGGAACCAAGTGAAAAGAGGACCTCGCCTGCTGCTACTGCTGCTGCAGATCCACCACTCGAACCACCAGGAACATGGTCAAGATTCCATGGGTTTTTGGTTACCTTGAATCCAGAGTTTTCATTTGATGAACCCATTGCAAATTCGTCCATGTTAAGTTTACCAACCGTAACCGTTTGAGCTGACTTAAGCTTTTGGACAACTGTTGCATCATAGATTGGGTCAAAATTTTCGAGAATCTTACTCGCAGCCGTCGTACGAAGGCCTTTTGTGACGATATTGTCTTTGACACCAATTGGCATACCAAATAATAGACCTAAATCATGGTTGTTTCCAAGTGCTTCGTCCAATTGCTTTGCATATTCTCTTGCATTTTCTTCATCCAATGTTAAAAAAGCTTGTACCTTATCATCAACCGTGTTGATTCTTTTGAATGATTCATCAACAAGGTCAGATACTGAAATTTCTTTTTTATGTAAAAGTGAATGTAATTCTGAGACTTTATGATCAAAAAGTGACAACCTTTCTCCCCCCTTTATTCAATGATAGATGGCACACGGAATTGACCATCTTTTGCATCTGGTGCATTTTTTAATACTTCCTCAACAGGTAATCCTTCTTTTGCGACATCTTCTCGCATAACATTTTTCACGGAAAGAACATGTGAAGTTGGCTTCACATTTTTTGTATCTAATTCATTTAATTGCTCTGCAAACGATATAATGCCATCCAGCTGCTGTTGGAACATCTTTGCTTCTTCTTCCGTTACAGCTAAACGTGCTAAATTTGCAACATGTTTTACTTCTTCAATCGAAATCCTCGACATTTCCCTTCACCTCCACCGTCCATACAATATACTGATAATATCAAAAATAACTCACTTTCGGCAACAATTCCTCCCTCATTCTTCCCGAATTCGACAAGAATCATAGCCAAGAATGCAGCCGGGCAGATTATTTTTCTTTTGGATAGGTAATTTGTTATAGTAAGATTGCAATTACAGGATGTGGAGGGATAGAGATGGAAAGGATTACTTCTGTCGAACAGTTTAATGAAATTATTCAGTCTGAAGGGGCAATTGTAAAATTTGATACAACATGGTGTCCAGATTGCCGACGCCTAGAAGCGTTTATTGGTGAGATTCTTGAAACTCATAACCGTGTTCCTTGGTACAGCATTGACAAGGACGAGTTCCCTGAAATCGCAGAAAAATATGATGTTATGGGAATACCAAGTCTCCTTTATTATAAAGGCGGGGAAAAGCTTGGTCACTTACACAGTGCAAACGCAAAAACTCCTGAACAAGTAAATGAATACCTTGAAGGTTTAGGGATCTAAACATAAGAAAAGCGCAAGGCGCGCAGCCTTAGGCGACAAGCATAAGACGAGCGCTGACAGAAGGCGCTTCTTGCCTTCCGAAGCGATTGGCTTAGACCAGAGAGCCGATGGGCCTGGAGCTAGACATCGAAAACTATGTAATAAATTTTTATACTTTCTTATCTTTAAGAATGCCGTTACCTGCAAAAGGAACGGCCTTTTATTTTTGCTTTCAATCTTTTGTTCTATGATTTTTAAATCTAGTTTTATGAAAACGAACTTTTTTCAGAAAAAGGCTATATATTTGTTATTTTTCAGAAATACTGAGAAAATAAGTAACGTAAATTTTTAATTGGAAATGGGAGAATCAGTATGAACGTAAAAATTAATCGTAATGCAGCAAAGGTAATGAAGAAAATGCTTGAAAGTGAAGAATCCGGAGGAAAAATGCTTCGTGTCGTCATCACAGAACACCACGGCAACCATGCCCATTATGCCCTGCAATTTGATAACCCAACAGAGCATGATGAGATTGTTAAAACCGATAAAGACATTGAAGTTCTTCTTGATACGAGGGATGCAGAATTTTTAGATGGCATTTGGATTCAATTTTTCTATGTTCCCGAAGAACAATTTGTAATTACAAATCCGAAAAAAGGGCATCATCACCATTAAAAGCAAGGATATTAGGCGCGGAGTATTCACCGCGCTTTTTTTATTTCTTTCAAAAAGTCAAGAGACGTTTCTACCACTTTAAATAACAATTCCATTATCCTTTTCTATAAAATGTNNATGTAAATAGTTTGTTCGTTTACTGTAAATGACGTCATTTAGCACATTTTCTATTGTATATTGTTACTAGATTGGAGCTTAGTCAACCAATCAATACATTAATTATCTGGAGGTATGGAAACAATGAAAAAGAATTTATTGTTTAAAATTGGAGCTTCTCTACTAGCAATTTTCTTAATGACAGCATGCAGCAGTGAAGATACGGATACTGACCAGGAACAGCCAGATACTGAACAAACTGAAACTGAGGATGGAGCAGAAGAGGATACAGAATAAGCAACTTAGTGATTTTTCATATAATACATTCAATACTTAAACTAAAACTCCCACTCTACGAAAAGAGAGGGAGTTTCTTTTTTATTACAGCATTTCTGAAGTTGTTTTTGCTTGCATGTGAAGGATTAAGTAGTCTGGGCCACCTGCTTTTGAGTCCGTTCCAGACATATTAAAGCCACCAAATGGTTGATAGCCGACGATTGCACCTGTACATCCGCGGTTGAAGTAAAGGTTGCCGACATGGAAATCTTCTTTTGCTTTTTCAATATTTGCACGGTTATTGGAGATGACTGCGCCTGTTAAACCATACTCAGTATTATTGGCAATATCAATGGCATGGTCGAAATCGCGTGCTTTACAGAATGCCACAACCGGTCCAAAGATTTCTTCTTTCATGATGCGTGCGTCATCACGAACATCAGCAAAAATAGTTGGTTGGATGAACCACCCTTTGGAGTCATCACCTCCTCCACCATGAAGAAGTTTTCCTTCGTTCTTCCCGATTTCAACATAGCTCATAATCTTGTCATAAGCAGCTTGGTCATTAACAGGTCCCATATAAGTTGATTTCTGTGTAGGGTCACCTACTGTTAATTCTTTTGTTAGTTCTACAGCACGATTTAAAACCTCATCATAGACATCTTCAACTATAACTGCTCGCGAACACGCTGAACATTTTTGTCCAGAGAATCCAAAGGCAGATGCAACAATCGATTTAGCAGCTAATTCTAAATCTGCTTCTTTATCAACGACGATCGTATCTTTACCGCCCATTTCTGCGATAACGCGCTTTAGCCAGATTTGGCCTTCATTTAGTTTGGATGCACGTTCGTAGATTCGCAGACCCACATCACGTGAACCTGTAAAGCTTATGAAGCGAGTTTTTGCGTGATCGACTAAGTAGTCGCCAACTTCAGAGCCACTTCCTGGGATATAGTTAACCACCCCTGCAGGCAGTCCTGCTTCTTCAAGAACTTCCATGAATTTTGCAGCAATGACTGGGGTCGTACTAGCTGGTTTTAGTAGGACGGTGTTACCTGAAACTAAGGCAGCTGTTGTCATGCCGGCCATAATCGCAAACGCAAAATTCCAAGGGGAAATGACAACTCCGACACCTAGTGGGATGTAAGTAAATCGATTATGTTCAATCGGACGGCTTTCGACTGGAATTCCATCCTTTAATTTTAACATTTGACGTCCATAGTACTCCATGAAATCAATCGCTTCGGCAGTATCCGCATCTGCTTCATTCCAGGGCTTACCCGCTTCTTTTACAAGAATGGCAGAAAACTCATGCTTGCGACGACGAACAATCGCCGCAGATTTAAAAAGTATATTCGCACGCATTTCCGGGCTCGATTTTCTCCAAGTTTGGAACGTTTCATACGCAACTTGCATGGCCTTCTCGGCTAATTCACGGTTAGCTTTTGAAACACGTCCCACTACTTCTTCCTTGTTTGCAGGGTTAACAGAGACGATTTTATCCTTTGTTGAAATGCGTTCCCCACCAATGATTAAATCATAATCATTGCCTAAATAACCTTCAACAGTTTTAAGGCCGGCCTCAAACGCATTCCTGTTCTGTTCAATTGAAAAATCCGTAAATGGTTCATGTTTATAAGGTACTACCATTTTACATTCGCCTCCCTTGTAGTCTTAGACAATATCATTCTACTAAAATAAAACGCTTACATCAAATGAAAAAGTTTTCATTTTCTATCCTGTTTGTTAGCGAAAAAAACAAGACCCACCGCAAATGGTTAGGTCTTGTTTTTCAGTTTAATTATAAACATGTACGGTTGGTTCATCTTCCCCGGCTTCCCGTACGATGACACTTTCTGCACCACTTTCAGATTCAATATAGACCTGAAGTGAAATATAGTTATCAAAATGCTCCATAATGAGGCCCGTTACATATTGAGTAAATCCGATGACCTCTGCTTTTCCATAGAACTGCATCGGAATGGTTAACGTCAGCTCTTGTAATTCATCATCTTTGTAAAAGCCTTTTCCGACAACTGCTGTGAAATTCGGGAAGAAATCCGCAATTGCATCCGAAAAGTTTTGTACCATTAACGAATCTTCACGATAATTGTTTTTTGCCTCATTTGATGGGAAGAAATAATATTTTTCATTCAGCGTTTCCCACTTTCCAATTTTGGAGGAGTTTGCATCTACTTTCGCCTGCATAATAAAGTTCCCAGGGGCTACAGAGCTAGCTGCCTCTTGTTTAAATAAAGCGATAACGATTGGAATATCACGAATACTTTCATATTTATTCTGTGTTCGAATTCGGTTAATGATTTCCTCGGCGGCTTTTTTTCCTTCTCTTTCGATTTCAGCATCTGAAATCTCAATATCTCTTGGGTAACCACCCATTGAAGCAGGAAGGTTATAATAGTGATGGGAGTTCATGCCAATCCCAATGACTATCCCCCCAAGTTCTAATTTATCCTCATTATTTTTGATTAAATAATTCTGCTCCGTAATTGCTCCGATATAAATTGGACTCTTTTGCATTGCTGCTTCATATCCTGCGTCAGTATCTGGTGTATCAAAAACAGGATTTAATCCTTCATTTGGTAATTCCTTTTTTGCCTTCTTTGCTGTTTCGTACGCTTTTTGTTGAGCATCGGATCTTTTTCGCTTTAACCAGTCTTGAACCGTTTCTTTTTCTAAATACTGACCTTCCTGGAAAAAGTATTTATTTGACGGAAATGAATCCTGAGCAATTCGCATCAATCCTGTCTCAAATTCATCTATATCCAAACGATTATTTATATATGCTGAGACAATTCCCCTAGCCTTTCCCGTTTTATAAGGGATTACTGCTTTATAATAAGAATCTGAAATATTATATCTAGGTATTATCGCTTTCTCTGCCTTTTTATCTGAATCTTGAACAACCTCTGTCTCTTGGTCAAATTTCGGTGCACATCCAGATAAGAGAAGCAACAAAGCCAAACCTAGAATGATTAGGTTTCTCAAGTTCGAACACCTCTTACTTCCTTAGTTCTTGTACCAGTCTATCCTCATCCCAAATCTCAATTTGCAAATCTTGTGCTTTTGTTAGTTTTGATCCTGCTGCTTCGCCTGCAATGAGAAGATCTGTGCTTTTACTTACACTTCCTGTCACTTTTCCACCAAGTGCCTCAATTTCTGCTTTTGCTTCATTTCTTGTTAATTGCTCAAGCTTACCTGTTAGGACGATGGTTTTTCCGGCAAAGTAGGAATCACTATCTTCCACTGATACAAGCTTAGGTCCTTTATATTCCATATTTATGCCATATTCACGCAGTTCATTTAAAAGTTCATGCACCTCTGGTTGCTCGAAATAGGTGACAACAGCATCAGCCATTTTTTCACCGATTTCATTGATTTCCGTCAGTTCTTCTCGAGTTGCAATCTGGAGCTTCTCCATTGTTCCAAAATGTTGTGCCAAGGTCTTTGCAGCCTTTGCCCCAACATGGCGAATGCCTAAACCAAATAGAAGCTTTTCTAAGGAATTTGATTTTGATACTTCAATGGCAGTTACCAAATTATCAGCTGATTTTTCACCCATTCGCTCAAGGTTAATTAACTGTTCCTTTGTTAATGTGTAAATATCGGCAACATCGGCAATCATTTTTTCGTCAAATAATTGTGAAATAACCTTTTCTCCGAGGCCGTCAATATTCATTGCATTTCGAGAGACAAAATGAATTAAGCCTTCCTTAATCTGCGCTGGGCATTTCGGGTTGATACAGCGTAGAGCAACCTCTCCGTCTAAGCGAACTAGCTCACTTTCACAGTCAGGACAATGTGTTGGCATGAAGAACTCTGACTCCTCGCCAGTCCGTTTTTCAACAAGAACATTTACAACTTCTGGTATGATGTCGCCCGCCTTTTTCACAACAACTGAATCCCCTATTCGGATATCCTTTTCACGGATTAAATCCTCATTATGGAGAGATGCCCGCTGAACAGTTGTACCTGCAACTCGAACCGGCTCTAAGATTGCAGTCGGCGTTATAACACCAGTTCTACCCACACTTAATTCTATATCTATTAGTTTTGTAACAACTTCTTCTGCTGGGAATTTATAAGCAATCGCCCAACGTGGACTTTTTGCAGTAAAACCAAGTTCATCCTGCTGGTCGAATGAATCAACCTTTATGACAATTCCATCAATATCATACATAAGTGCTGGACGCTTTTCTGTCCATTCCGAGATATATTCGAGAACTTCCTCGATAGTCGCACATTTTCTGCGTTCCGGATTTGTTTTAAAGCCTACTTCATCAAGCATATTAAGGCCTTCGCTATGTGAATCGACGCCTAGATTGGTTGTGTCAGCAATCGCATATAAAAAGATATCGAGATTACGACTTGCAGCAATTTTCGGGTCAAGCTGCCTTAATGACCCTGCCGCTGCATTCCGCGGATTCGCAAATGGCTCTTCCTCTTTCTCGAGTCTTGCAGCATTTAGCCTTTCGAATGAATTTCTCGGCATGAATGCTTCCCCGCGAACCTCAAGATCGAGTGGCTTCTTTAAACGAAGAGGTATGGAACGAATCGTTTTTAGGTTAACCGTAATATCTTCGCCAATTGTTCCATCACCACGTGTTGAACCTTGGACAAAACGCCCTTGCTCATAGCGAAGCGACACCGCAAGACCATCAATTTTTAGTTCACACACATAGGAAATTGAATCACCCACTGCTTGTCTCGCACGGCGATCAAAATCACGTAAGTCCTGTTCATTGAAGGCATTTCCTAGACTGAGCATCGGAATTCGATGCTCTACTTTTTGAAAGGATTCAAGAACCTGTCCTCCGACGCGGACTGTAGGAGAGTCCCCTGTCTTTAATTCTGGGTAATTCTCCTCAAGCTGAATCAATTCGCGCATTAACCGATCATATTCCGCATCTGGTACAGAGGGCTTATCCAACACATGGTATTCATAATTGTACTGATTTAAAAGCTTATGGAGTTCCTGAACTCTTTCTTGCGCTACCATTTTGTCCATACATCCAATCCTCGCTTTCCTAATTTGACTTTGTGATTGGAGCAAATTTTGCAAGCAATCGTTTGATTCCTGTTGGACTAGGGAATGCAATATCTAATTCCTTCGATTCCCCTTCTCCTTTTACACTGACAACCGTACCAATTCCCCATTTTTTATGCTCGGCCTTGTCGCCAACCTTCCAGCCAATTTCATCTCCACCAGTTGACTGTGCAATTGGTTTTGAGAATACTCTTCGTTCAGGCTGCCTTGAAGGTGAGGAAGTAGAAGAAAATGGAGTTCGCATTTGTTGTCTGCGCTGGGCACCTAAATCTTCAAGTAGTTCTTCTGGAATTTCGGCAATAAATCGTGATACTGGATTCATTGAAGTACGACCATATAAAGTTCTCATTTGAGCATTCGATAGATACAACTCTTCCTCCGCCCTAGTGATTCCTACATACGCAAGTCGGCGTTCTTCCTCCATCTCAGCCTCTTCCATGAGGGAACGACTATGCGGGAAGACTCCTTCTTCCATTCCCATTAAAAAGACAACAGGAAACTCGAGTCCCTTTGCTGAGTGCAATGTCATGAGGACAACTGCATTATTTTTATCAGTTTCATCTTCATCAAGCTTATCGATATCTGCAACCAATGCTAAGTCTGTTAAAAACGCAACCAGACTCTTATCATCATTGGCTTTCTCAAAGTTTTGGGTAACAGATAAAAATTCTTCAATGTTTTCGATTCGGCTTTGAGCTTCTAGCGTCTTTTCAGTCTTTAATGCTTCTAAATAACCGGTTTTCTCTAACACATTCTCCACTAATTCAGTAACCGATAAATAATCCTGCATTTGATCCCAATTATTGATTAAATCACGAAACTCACGTAATGAATTGGTTATTTTCGCACTTAAACCAATTTGCTCAACTTCCTGTAAAGCTTGGAATATGGAAAGGTCTTGAGCATTCGCGTAATTTGCAATTTTATCAATGGAGGTAGCACCAATTCCACGCTTTGGCACATTAATAATTCTCGTTAAACTAATATCATCATCAGGATTTGCAATCACGCGCAAGTATGCCAAAATATCCTTAATTTCTTTACGGTCATAGAACTTAATGCCGCCGACAATTTGATAGTTGATATTGGATTTGAGCAATACTTCCTCCATTACACGGGATTGTGCATTGGTTCGATACAAAATCGCGATATCTTTATAGGAACGTTTTCCGCCATCTACGAGTTCTCGGATTTTTCCAGCTACAAATTGCGCTTCTCCGGATTCACTGTCCGCACGGTAATAGAAAATCTTATTTCCTTCATCATTTTCTGTCCAAAGATTTTTTGCCTTACGATTCATATTGTTTTGAATGACTTGATTGGCTGCCTTTAGTATTCGTTGCGTTGAACGGTAATTTTGTTCAAGCAGAATTACTTTTGCATTACTGTAGTCTTTCTCAAATGAAAGAATATTGGCGATATCAGCCCCACGCCAGCGATAGATGGACTGATCGGAATCACCTACGACACATAAGTTTTTAAAACGCGTTGCAAGGAGCTTAACAAGAATATACTGTGCACGGTTCGTATCCTGATACTCGTCCACATGGATATATTGAAACTTACGTTGATAGAATTCTAATACTTCAGGAACCCGCTTGAATAGTTGAATGGTCATCATAATGAGATCATCAAAATCAAGTGCTTGGTTTTTGCGAAGCCGCTTTTGATACAATGTATAAACATCACTTACAATTTGCTCATACATGCCACCCGCTGTTTTCTCATAGTCTTCAGGTGTTTGTAACTCGTTTTTTGCACTGCTAATACTACCAAGAATTGAACGTGGATCAAATTTTTTCGGATCAATGTTCTTTTCTTTTAAGATATTCTTGATGACCGAAAGCTGGTCTGTTGTATCCAAAATTGAAAAATTACGGCTGAAGCCCATGCGGTCGATATCTCTTCGTAAAATTCGCACACACATGGAGTGGAATGTTGAAATCCAAATATCCTCGGCTGCACCACCCAAAATCGCTTGAACACGCTCTTTCATTTCTCGAGCTGCTTTGTTTGTGAAAGTGATCGCTAAAATATTCCATGGCGCGATTTCCTTTTCCACCATTAAATACGCAATACGGTGTGTTAGAACGCGTGTCTTTCCACTCCCCGCACCTGCCATAATTAACAGAGGACCATCTGTCGCTTTAACCGCTTCTTGTTGTTGTTCGTTTAATCCCGTTAACAATTTATTGCTGAGAAATTGCAATTTCTTCACCGTCCCTTTTCGAAGTCGTACATACGTTCTATTTTACCTGAGTTGTAACAAAAATTCCATGCTTATCCCTTAACAGCTTGTACTGTTTTTAAAGCTGTATTTATGTCTTCGTAAATAATATTTCCAACGACAATTGTGTCTGCACAACCAGCCATTTCTTTTGCCTGATCAGGTGTCTTAATCCCACCGCCATAAAACAATTTCGTTGTTTGTAAATTGTCGCTTACGGCCTCGACAATCTCCTTATCGCCATAGGTCCCGCTATATTCTAAATAAAAGATAGGGAGCGAGAACATTTTCTCTGCCATTGCCGCATAGGCTACCACATCATCCTTGCTCAAGGATGTATCGGCACCTGTCAATTTAGCAGCCTTGCAGTCTTCATTCAGGATGCAATACCCCTGCATAATCATCTCTTCCCAATTCATTACATCCCCATATTCCTTAACTGCCTCATGATGCAGACCCATCATCCATCTTGTGTCACTGCTATTCAAAACAGTTGGAATAAAATATAAATCAAAGCCAGGTGAGACTGACTCAATATTTGAAATTTCTAATACAACAGGCACAGTATAACGTCGGATTCGAGACATTAGGTGAAGGACATTGTCTAGTGTCACTCCATCAGTACCACCAACTATAATCGCATCTGTACCAGATTCACAAATTGCATCTAAATGTTCATCGTTAATTTCCTTATTCGGATCCAGCTTAAAAACATGTCTCCATTCTCTAAAATCGTACATGAAGATCCTCCATTCATCTTTCCATTCCTCCATTATAACAAAACTACACGCATCTATTAATACCTTGAAGGATTTCACCATAATTTCTGTTTACTGCTGTTAATTTGTACATACTGTCGTTAATCAAAGAATACTGTTTTTCGTACTTATCCTTAAGAAAAGCGCAAGGCGCCTGCCTATCGGCGACAAGCATAAGACGAGCGCTGACAGAAGGCGCTTCTTGCCTTCCGAAGCGATTGGCTTATGACCTCGAGCCGATGGCGCCTGGAGCTAGACATCGAAAATATGTAATAAATTTTTATACTTTCTTATCTTTTAAATAAAAAAGCCGAAACCCCAAGGTTCCGACTTCTCCATACTTTATTATTTATTCAATTCCTTCACGCGGTCAAGTGCCATTTGATAGGCATCGTTACCGTAATTTAAACAACGTTTTACACGTGAAATTGTTGCGGTGCTAGCTCCTGTTTCTGTTTCAATCTTATGGTAGGTGTTACCTTCTTGAAGCATTCTTGCAACCTCAAGGCGTTGAGCCAGCGATTGAATTTCATTTACGGTACATAAATCGTCAAAGAATCGATAGCACTCTTCAAGATCTTTGAGCGAGAGGACTGCATTAAATAATTGATCGAGTTCTTTCCCACGTAATTTATCAATTTGCATATCGTTAGTATCTCCCTTTTTAAAATGTTATCTAATTTCCAAACGAAACGGAGCCTGCGATTCCTGGTGAAGTTGGTATAATATTTATCCATGTTTTTCCTGGAACAAAGCCGATTTCTTCACCATTCGCAAAAGGAACAATTCGTCCATCGACATTTCTCCATTCAATTTCCTGTGCTTTCCCTTTCTGAAGTAAATAGCCTTTTCCTCCAGAAGTTACATCAATCTCACGTCGACCATATTCATCAATAAAGCGATGATTCATTTCAACGATAAGCACATTATCCAGTAAAACCGGTGTATCCGTTTCTCGGTCTACTGTTTGATTGCCTCCGCTATAACGCTCATACTTTCCTTTATCTTGATTAAAGTCATAAACCGCCGCAAAAATGTCTCTTGATGAATAGGAAACACGAACATGTTCAGCTAGTGTCCCTTCAATTCCACCGACTTCGTCTTCCGATAAAAATTGAAAACTTGGCACTTCTTCTTTCATCGAATATCCTTGTTTATTTGCCCCTTCCTCGACATTTTCAAAAGAAATATACGAGTTATGTGGGGCAACATTATGATTAGCCCTCCAAAATAGAGTGCCATCATAAACCATTCCATTTATATTATCGATCTTGCCGCTGTTTAAAATCTGTTGGGCCTCTGGGCTCCATCCATGTGCCACATATAAAGCATCAAAGCCCTTGCTCAACTCTATATAATAATCTCTCGCACTACGAACAGGTCCAATAATCTCTGGTTTCTCACTTTGAAACACGGCAAGGAAGCGAGTAACATCTCCCTCAGCTAATACTTCATACACAATATCTGCCATGTGTAATCCAGATTGTGGACGTGCTTGCGGATGATTATTTATCATAACAGCAAATGGACGATTGTTGATGTCGTCGTTTGTTCCCATTCCGGTTAGTGGAAAAACATGTTCAAACTTTTGGCTTGGTTCCCCTTTAGCAACAGGCTCAGACTGTTTTGGTTCATGCTCATCCTGCTGTTTCGCTGCTTCTTCTTTATTACTACATGCTGTGGTAAGAAGTAATAGGAAAATTCCTAGAATGAATACAATCTTTTTCATTATCGAGCACACAACCTTTATTAAATTAAATTAAATGCGCCTAAGCGGATTTGTTCGCAAAAATCTAATACGCCAAAGTTAAATCCTTTTATATTTTAACGCATTATTGACGGAAAGAGTACTATTTTATTCATGACATCATAAATCCCTTGCGGTGTGATACGAATATAGGGTAAATGGGTAGATGACAAAAACGTCAGTGTATAGATTGGATCACTATGATTGTATCCGCGTTCCCGCACTAAACGAACGAATTCTTTTTCAAGCGAACTTAATTCTGCCACGGATTTGGAAGACGTCAGTCCGCCTATGTCTAATGGGATTTCATGCAGTATATTACCTTTTTCAGTTAGGACCATTCCACCTCCCATTTCTTTCATCCGATTGAAGGCTAGAAGCATATCCTTTTTATTTTTTCCAATTAATACAAAATCAGCCGTATTTGAAAAAGAACTTGCAAATCCTGAGATACTATTCGCAAAACCTTTTACCATCGTGTTTACTCGCCATTTTCCTTCCCGGTCCACTAGCATCAAGAAACTCTCATCATGTTCCATTGAAAGTTCATCATAGGATGCGTCGATAGATATGGAATAAGGTTTCATAATGACGGCATTTTCCATCTTCATTCCAAATGGCATTGAAAACTGAAGATCATCAAGCGTCAGCTCCCAGCTTGTCGCCAAATTTGAAAAGCCTTGACTCTTAAATGGGAATTCCGGAAATGCGTTCATGTCTTTATGGTCTCGTTTCACCCAAACACCTTTAGCAAGAACGGATTCAGGTGTAGGATTGTCTTTTGCTGATAAAATGTTAAGGTTTGCGATTCTTCCCGTTGCAATCATACCATGGAGGTTTTCGATATTGTAATGTCGCGCAACATTAATCGTTGCCATATTATAGGCATCAATGATTGGAACGCCTTTTTCAATTGCAATTTTGATCATGTTATCAATGATACCTTGCTCGTAAAATGCCGGTGGCGAACCATCTGTCGTAAAAATGAAATGATCATACTCCTCAATACCAATTTCATGGATTTCGTCTAAAATTTTTGGCAAGTCCGGACGAATCGATGAATAGCGCAAGGAAGTTGTGTATCCTTGAAGCAGACGATTTAATACATCAGTTCCGGTCATGGACTCATGATCACAATCAGCCCCTAAAAGCATCAATTTTGCCAACGTTTTTTCCGAAGCCCCAGGAAAATGGCCTTCTACTTTTTTCCCAACCCTCTTCGTTTCTTGAATCCAGTGGAGCATAAGGTCATCGCCATCCAGTAACTTAGGCCATCCTGTCAATTCTCCACCTTGCACAACTGAGTCATGTTCAATCCAGCTTAACACATTCCCATTTGAGAAAGCTTGTTCCTCATGGTGAATCTCAGTCTGAGGATCATATCGGCACCACCAGTACATCGTAACAGGAAGTTTCTTCATTTCCTCAAGAAAAGAAAACGCTTTCTTTTTAGTCGTTTGTAGTGCCAGTACTAGGTTATCATTAATGATTGTTGTCGTCCCTGTTTGGGATGCATATTGAGCAAATGAGTGGGGATTATATAAATGAAAAGAATGTGCATGTGGTTCAATATAACCCGGCACCACAAATTTCCCATCACACTCTATTACTTCACAGTCATTTAGTTTTGATGGTAATTGCTGACCAACGTACACAATGCGGTCTTGGTAAATCCAAATATTTGCGTTGATCCACTTTTTTAACATTTGATTTAGATATGTGACATTTTTCAATAGAATTGTTGGTGATTTTTTTCCATCTATGACAGCAACATGTTCTCGGAGTTGCTTATTTTTCCAGCGGTAGCGTTGCCCAATCATTAACCATCTCTCCAATCTCTTCCATAAAGCATAATGGAAGCGCTTTACATTATAGTACCATATTAATCGATTTACTGCATTAAAGAATTTGTGAAAATTTGTAAAAGTTAAATCAAATATGCTTCAGCGTATTTGATTAAAAAATGCAGGTCTTTAACATTTGTAAAAGATATGTGAATGGAGGTAACGTATGAAACCAAACATAGGACTTATAAATGCGCTTGTCCGAATCACTTGTGGGTTTACGATGCTTGCGTGGGCAACGGCAAAAATGGTGAAACGGCCATGGCGCGAAAGCTTTATTGTGGTCGCAATGCTCGGTGGAATGAAGGTAGCTGAGGGGATCACTCGTTTTTGCCCGCTTACAGCTCTCTTTTATGAATATGTTGAAAGAAAGCAAGAAAATCTAGAACCACTAAAGGAGCTACCTCCTGTTAATCCATCATAAATGTTAAAAAGGTAAGAGGGCTAGCCTCTTACCTTTTTTAATCATATGAAATTGCGCGTTAACCAATAGGAATTGCGCTATAAGCTAAAGCCTTGTTTCCAATATCTTTTCGGTAAAATAGATTGGAGCACTGAATTTTTTCCGCTTCTTGGTAGACAAGGTTCTGTGCATCTTCCAAGCTTTCACCGCTTGCAACAACGGTTAGAACTCTTCCGCCATTCGTCACAAATTGGCCATTGACCACATCTGTTCCAGCATGGAACACGGTGACTTCTTCATCTAAGTGATTGAGCCCTTCAATGACTGCTCCTTTTTCATAGCTTTCAGGATAGCCTTTTGAGGCAAGGACGACACCAAGAGTTGCATGGTTTGACCACTCGAGGGTAATCTCTTTTTGATTAAGAAGCCCTTCGATGACTTCAATAAAATCAGACTCTAAACGTGGTAGAACTACCTGTGTTTCAGGGTCACCAAAGCGAGCGTTGTATTCGATAACCTTTGGTCCATCCGGCGTTAAAATTAACCCTGCATACAGAATCCCTGTAAAACATCGTCCTTCTGTTTCCATTGCTTTAACGGTTGGGTTAACAATCGTTTCAACTGCTGTTTGCACTACTTCCTCCGAAATTTGCGGAACAGGAGAATAGGCGCCCATTCCTCCAGTGTTAGGACCTTCATCATTGTCAAATGCACGCTTATGGTCCTGTGATATGACCATTGGATAAGCTGTTTTTCCGTCCACAAAAGCCATTAAGGAGAACTCTTCCCCAGCAAGAAACTCTTCAATGACAACCTGAGCACTTGCTTCGCCAAATTTATTCGCTTCCAGCATCTCATACACACTTGATAGGGCTTCTTCTAAAGTAAGAGCAACTGTCACGCCTTTACCGGCAGCTAGGCCATCTGCTTTGATTACGATAGGTGCACCTTTTTTTAGGATGTATTGTTTGGCCGCTTCATAAGATGTAAATGTTTCATATTCCGCAGTTGGGATATCGTATTTTTTCATAATTTCCTTCGCAAACGATTTGCTACCTTCCAGGAGGGCTGCTTCCTTTGTTGGTCCAAAAATAGCTAAGCCCTCTGCCTGAAATCGGTTTACGATCCCGTTGATTAATGGAACCTCAGGCCCCACAAGGGTTAGGCCGATTTGTTCTTTCTTTACAAAATCAATTAGAGAGTCAAAATCATTTTCATCGATGTTGACTAAGGTTGCGATTGTCTGCATCCCCGGATTACCCGGTGCGGCATAAACTGTGTCTACTTTTGAACTTTGAGCAACCTTCCAGGCAAGTGTATGTTCACGGCCACCGCGACCGACAATTAGTACTTTCATTTATTCACCTCATTACATTAATGTTTAAAATGACGTACTCCGGTAAAGACCATTGCGATTCCGTATTCGTCTGCTTTTTGAATGGACTCTTCGTCACGAATTGATCCACCTGGTTGGATGATGGCTGTAATGCCTGCTTTTGCTGCAGCCTCTACTGTGTCACCCATTGGGAAGAAGGCATCTGATGCAAGTGCTGAGCCTTTTGCTTTTTCACCGGCTTGATTAATCGCAATATTCGCCGAGCCGACTCGGTTCATTTGCCCTGCTCCAATTCCAATTGTCATATCGTCTTTTGCTAATACAATCGCATTTGATTTAACGTGTTTTACAACCTTCCAGCCAAGCTTTAAATCTGCCCATTCTTGTTCAGTTGGTTCGCGCTTGGTTGGAATCGAAATTGTTGCATCATCTAAGCTGTATTCATCTTCATCTTGCACGAGCAAACCACCATATACAGACACAAGCTTCTTCTCAATCTTCCCATCATCTGAAAAATCTACAGTGAGTAAACGTAAATTTTTCTTGGAAGAGAGAATCTCAAAAGCTTCCTCACTAAAGGATGGTGCAATAATAATTTCAAGGAAGATTTCACGCATTTTATGAGCAGTTTGTGCGTCAACTTCACGGTTAACGGCAATAATACCGCCAAAAATAGAGGTAGAATCCGCTTCAAATGCTTTTTGATACGCTTCCTCTATCGTATTTCCAACCCCAACACCACATGGGTTCATATGCTTAACAGCAACTGCTGCTGGCTCATTGAATTCTTTAACGATTTGAAGAGCAGCATTCGCATCATTAATGTTATTGTAAGATAACTCTTTTCCGTGTAATTGTGTAGCAGACGCAATCGAAACGTGCGAGCCCAGTGGCTTTTTATAAAATGCAGCCTTTTGATGTGGGTTCTCTCCATAACGGAGGTCTTGTTTCTTCTCATACGTCACCGTTAAGGTTTCTGGACTTTCCTCACCTGCAGCATTTGTTAAAAATTCAGCAATAACTGCATCATATGCAGCAGTATGACGGAATACCTTTGCCCCTAAACGAAGCTTTGTTTCAGGAGTGACCTCGCCTTTTTCAGTGATCTCTCCTAAAACGATATCGTAATCCTGCGGATCCACAACAACTGTTACATACTTGTGGTTTTTTGCTGCAGACCGAAGCATAGAAGGTCCACCAATATCGATATTTTCAATTGCATCTGCGAACTGTACGTCTGGCTTTGCAATTGTTTGTTGAAATGGGTATAGGTTAACAACAACTAGATCAATTGGGGTAATATGATGTTCTTGAAGCTGTTTTACATGTTCTTCATTTTCACGAACTGCAAGAAGTCCACCATGAATATTTGGATGAAGAGTCTTTACACGTCCATCCATGATTTCAGGGAAGCCTGTCACTTCTGAAATTCCGATTACAGATAGGCCTGCTTCCTCAAGAGTACGCTTTGTACCTCCTGTTGAAATAACCTCTACCCCATTTTCAATTAAGCCTTTTACGAAAGGAACAAGGCCTTGTTTATCTGAGACACTGACAAGTGCACGTTTGATTGTCACGTTAATCGCTCCCTACTGTAGATTTCCAATCTTGGTTGTTACAAGTGAATGCAGGATTTGTGGATAAAATTCATGTTCGATTTGATGTACTTTGTCTTCGATGCTTTCTAACGTGTCCCCTGGTTCAATTACTAGTTCACGCTGCGCAATAATGGGACCCGTATCCATTCCCTCGTCCACATAATGAATCGTAACACCGGTCATATCTACACCTGCTCGATATGCTTGACCAATTGCATCCTTGCCAGGGAATGCAGGCAATAATGACGGATGGATGTTCACAATTTTATTTCGAAATGCCTTTAAAAGTGTATCACCAATCAATCTCATGTATCCAGCTAACACTATTAATTCTACATTTTTTGCACGCAGTAATTCCACAATTTCCGCTTCAAAAATAGATTTTTCCGGATACTCTTTTGGTGAAAAAACAAAGGTCTCCACCCATTCCTTTGAAGCCCGCTCAACTACCTTCGCACCTGGCCTATCGCAAACCAGTAATTCGATTTCTGCCGCAAGTCTTCCTTCTTTAATCGAATCCACAATCGCTTGAAAATTTGTGCCGCTACCTGATGCAAAAACTGCTATTTTTTTCATACAAGTGCTCCTCCGCCAAAGGTTACACCGTTTCCTTCTTTTATACGTCCAATAATATATGTCTTTTCTCCTTGCCCTTCTAGAAGCCCGATTACATCATGTAGAACCGCTTCTTCAACAGCAAGAACCATCCCAATTCCCATATTAAAAATATTAAACATTTCTTTTCGGTCAAGGTTACCCGTCTCTTGAAGAAGATCAAAAATTGGGGGTATTGGCCATGAACCATAATCAACTTCTGCCCCTAGTCCGTCTGGCAGCATCCGAGGAATGTTCTCGATAAAGCCCCCACCTGTAATATGGGACATTCCCTTAATTTCAAATTTCTCCATCGCTTTAAGAAGGGATTTTACATAAATTTTAGTAGGCTGTAAAAGCTCCTCACCTAATGGACGACCAATTTCTCCATACGTTTTGGTAAGCTCTAACCCGCCATCCTCAAGCAACACTTTACGTACAAGTGAATAGCCATTGCTGTGAATACCGCTAGAAGAAAGCCCAATTAGGACATCTCCAGGCTTGATCGAAGATCCAGTTACAAGCTTTGATTTCTCAGCAACACCAACTGAAAAACCAGCAAGGTCATATTCATCCTCACTATACATTCCTGGCATTTCAGCTGTCTCACCGCCAACTAACGCACAACCCGCTTGTTCGCAGCCGTCTGCAATTCCTTTTACAATTTGTTCGATTTTTTCAGGCTCTGCTTTCCCACATGCGATATAATCCAAAAAGTATAACGGCTCAGCGCCTTGAACCACAATATCATTCACACACATCGCAACCGCATCAATACCGATTGTATCGTGCTTATCCATCATAAAAGCCAACATGAGCTTCGTTCCAACACCGTCTGTGCCCGAAACCAATACAGGCTCTTTCACATTAACCTTTGAAAGGTCAAACATGCCACCAAAGCTACCGAGTCCGCCCATTACTTCAGGACGAACTGTTTTTGCAACATGCTTTTTCATTCTTGAAACAGCCTCATAGCCTGCCTCAATGTCTACTCCTGCTTGTTTATAAGCATTTGCCATGTTCTAAAACACCTCGATCTTTTTTTAGCTGAATACTTTTTCATGTGGCAATACCGTGTCAGGGAAGATTTCCGTCGGATATTTCCCTGTAAAACAAGCCATACATTGGCCACGTGTTTCCCCTTCAAACGGTCTTCCAATCGCTTTTACTAAGCCTTCCGAACTTAAAAACGTTAATGTATCCGCACCTATGATTTCACGAATTTCTTCTATCGAATGGGAAGAAGCAATTAATTCCTCATGTGTAGAGGTGTCAATTCCGTAAAAGCATGGATTCTTCATTGGCGGTGAACTAATGCAAACATGAACTTCAGTTGCACCCGCGTCACGAAGCATTTTTACAATTCTTTTGCTTGTAGTCCCACGTACAATTGAATCATCCACCATCACTACACGTTTGCCTTCAACTACACCACGAACAGCCGAAAGCTTCATCTTTACCCCTTGTTCCCGCAGTGATTGGGAAGGCTTAATAAAAGTACGACCTACATATCGATTTTTAATGAGACCAAGCTCATACGGAATTCCTGATTGCTCAGCATAACCGATGGCTGCTGAAATACTAGAATCAGGTACTCCTGTTATGACATCTGCTTCAATTGGAGCTTCAAGGGCAAGCTGTTTGCCTAGACTTTTACGAGCGGTATGAACATTGATCCCGTTAATATTGCTATCAGGACGAGAAAAATAAATATATTCCATGCTGCACATCGCACGATTTGTCATTAATGAAAAACGTTCAGAATGAATGCCTTCATCATTGATTACGAGTAATTCTCCCGGTTCCACATCTCTTTCAAAAGTTGCACCTACTATATCGAATGCACATGTCTCAGAAGCTACTACCCAGGCATCACCAATTCTGCCAAGTGATAATGGACGAAGACCATTCGGGTCAAGAGCAACAATCATTTTCTTTTCGGTCATGATTAAAAATGCATAGGCCCCTTTTAACATCGTTAATGCATTTTTTACGCGGTCTTTGATTTTTGTATACCCGCTTTTTCTAGTTAAATGAGCGAGAACTTCTGTATCCGAAGAAGTTTGAAAAATGCTCCCTTGGTTTTCAAGCTGGTGCTTTAAATCATTTGCATTCACTAAGTTTCCATTATGAGCAATTGCAAGGCCACCTACTTGAGAATTAAAGAGGAGGGGCTGAACATTTTGGATGCCCCCACCCCCTGCTGTTGCATAACGAACATGCCCAATCGCCGCTTTTCCTTGTAGTTGTTCAAGTTGGCCATTGCCAAACACTTCGTTCACAAGCCCCTCACCTTTTACAATGCGAAGCTTTTCACCATTACTAACAACGATGCCGGCACCCTCTTGTCCACGATGCTGTAAGCTGTGTAATCCATAATAAGTGATTTGGGCAGCATCTGGGTGGCCCCAAATACCGAACACACCACATTCCTCATTTAAGCCTTTGAGTTCAGCAAGCATGGGATAGCCCCTTTCCATGTACGTCTTAGATTTTCAACAGGTAAATTGATTAGTTCGTTGCCTTCTTTATCTTCAACGATAAATGTTCCATCGCCTGTTACTTCTCCGACTAGATTTGCTTTGACGAGCTGTTCAAATTTTTCTTTGTTTTCTTTTTTTACAGATACAATAAAACGAGACTGTGTTTCACTATATAATTCTGTTACTGCCTCGCCCTGAATTTGTACTTTCACTCCTAAGCCTTTTGTTCCGAACGACTTTTCAGCTAGAGCAACCGCAAAGCCTCCCTCAGCCACATCATGTGCAGAAGCAATAACACCCGCGCGAATGGCCGTTAACACTTGTTTTTGTCTTCTTTTTTCAATCTCTAAATCTAGTTCGGGAACTGGACCAAAAATTTCACCATGGATTAATTTTTGAAGTTCACTGCCTGCGAATTCTTCCTTCGCTTCACCGATCACATAAACAAGGTCGCCTGCTTCTTTAAATTCCTGAGTCGTAATATGAGAAACATCTTCAATCAATCCAACCATCCCGATAACTGGCGTTGGATAAATAGCTTCTCCATTCGTTTCATTATTAAGAGACACGTTTCCACCAATAACTGGTGTACTTAACACACGGCATGCCTCGCTAATTCCATCTGCAGCTTTTTCAATCTGCCAAAAAATTTCCGGATTATCTGGACTGCCAAAGTTTAAGTTATCTGTAATCGCAAGTGGTGTTCCACCAGAGCAAACAATATTTCGTGCTGCTTCACTAACCGCGATTTGTCCGCCTACCTCTGGGTCTAAATAGAGATATCTAGAGTTACAGTCTGTTGTCATTGCTAGTGCTTTCCTTGTATCACGAATTCTTACGACTGCAGCATCTGAACCTGGCGCTACCACTGTATTTGTACGAACCATATAATCGTATTGGTCATAGACCCATTCCTTACTTGCGATTGTAGGCTGCGCAAGTAAATCTTGAAGAGTTTGCCCTATATTTTCAAGCTTTGGTGCTTCAACCTTCATTTCCTTAAATTCGCGATAGTACTGCGGTTCACTAGAAGGCTTATAATAAACCGGTGCCTCTTCAGCTAAAGCATCAACTGGAACATCTGCAATAACCTCACCTTTGTGAATGAGACGAAGTTGCTTGTCATCCGTTACCTTTCCAATCGCTACAGCTTCAAGATCATATTTATTTACGATATCTTGAATTTCTTGCTCTCTTCCTTTTTCAACAACGATGAGCATACGCTCCTGTGATTCAGAAAGCATCATCTCATAGCCTGTCATTCCTGTTTCACGTTGTGGAACAAGGCCAAGATTCATTTCAATTCCTGAGCCAGCTTTACTAGCCATTTCTGCTGAAGAGCTTGTTAAGCCTGCTGCGCCCATATCCTGAATTCCAACTAAAGCATCGGATTTTACAAGTTCTAAACAAGCTTCAAGCAATAATTTTTCCATAAAAGGATCGCCAACCTGTACAGCTGATCGTTTTTCATCAGATTCCTCAGAAAGCTCCTCAGATGAAAAAGTTGCACCGTGGATACCATCACGGCCCGTTTTAGCACCAATATACATGACGGTGTTGCCTACACCTTTTGCCTGACCCTTTTGAATATCTTCGTGATCAATTAATCCCACACACATTGCGTTTACTAGTGGATTCCCTTCATAGGATTTTTCGAATTGAATTTCCCCACCAACAGTAGGAATTCCAATACAATTTCCATATCCAGCGATTCCTGCCACTACTTCTTCAAACAAGTATTTCACTCTTGGTGAAGTCAACTCACCAAATCGAAGAGAGTTTAATAGAGCAATCGGTCTTGCTCCCATTGAAAATACATCGCGGATAATTCCGCCCACACCTGTCGCTGCCCCTTGATATGGCTCAACTGCTGAAGGGTGGTTATGACTTTCAATTTTAAAAACAACTGCTTGGTTATCGCCAATATCAACGATTCCGGCACCTTCACCTGGCCCTTGGAGAACACGGTCACCAGTTGTTGGGAACTTACGTAACACTGGCTTTGAGTTTTTATAGCTACAATGCTCAGACCACATAACTGAGAACAACCCAGTCTCTGTGTAGTTTGGAAGTCTACCTAAAATCTTTTCGACTAACTCAAACTCCGAATCACTTAAACCCATTTCACTATATACTTTTTCTTCCTTAATTTGCTTCGGACTTGGTTCAAGAAGTAACGACATTTGCTGCTAACCTCCAATTTTTCACAATTGATTGAAATAGCTTAATTCCATCTGCACTACCTAATAATTCCTCGACCGCTCTCTCTGGATGAGGCATCATTCCGAGTACATTTCCACGTTCATTTGTAATACCTGCGATATCTGCAATACTTCCATTTGGATTTGTTCCGTGATAGGTGAATGCGATTTGATTGTTCGAACGTAATCTTGCAAGTGTTTGGTCATCACAATAATAGTTTCCCTCACCATGTGCAATCGGAACTGTTATAACCTCACCTGCTGCGTATTCAGAAGTAAAGATGGACGTATTGTTCTCTACACGAAGCTCCACTGGACGACACATAAATTTTAAGTTCTCATTACGACGCATCGCACCAGGTAATAGTCCTGCTTCTAATAAAATCTGGAATCCGTTGCATACACCAAGAACTGGCTTTCCAGCCTCAGCAGCTTTTACAACCTCTTCCATCACATTTGAAAAACGAGCAAGTGCCCCAGTTCTTAGGTAATCTCCATAAGAGAATCCTCCAGGAAGCAAAATCCCATCAAACTTTTCTAAATTAGTTGCATGATGTGATACATACTCAACTTCTTCTCCAAGCGCATCCTTAATGGCATGATACATATCCACATCACAATTAGAGCCTGGAAACACGATTACGGCAAATTTCACTGTGTGACAACCTCCTCAACCTCATAACGGTAGTCCTCAATTACCGTATTTGCTAAAAGCTTTTCACAAATTTCCTTAACCGTTTTGTCAAGGTCCTCTACTGATTTATCAATCATTAGTTCCATATATTTTCCGATCCGAACATCCTTAACCACTTGATAATTCAATTGGTGTAAAGACCCCATCACAGCACTTCCTTGTGGATCTAAAACACTCTCACGTAATGTTACATAAACCTTTACTTTATACATCATGCAATTTTTCCTCCTAGTCGGTTTAAAATTTCCGTATAAGCAGCCGTTAAATTTCCCAGGTCTCTACGGAATACATCTTTATCAAATTTTTCATTTGTTTCAATATCCCAAAAACGGCAAGTATCAGGCGAAATTTCATCTGCTAGCAGTACCTCTCCGTCTTTCGTTACGCCAAATTCAAGTTTAAAATCTACTAATCTGATTTGAATGTCTACAAAAAATGTGCGCAATACCTCATTGATTTTTAATGCCTGTTCTTTAAGCTCATGGACTTGGTCCTTTGTTGCAAGCTCTAGAACATGAATGTGATCCTCGTTCACAAGCGGATCGCCCAGGTCATCATTTTTATAGTAAAATTCAACAATGGGATGGGCTAACTCTGTTCCTTCTTCGATTCCTATTCGGGTTGAAAAGCTACCTGCAACCACATTTCGGACGACAACCTCAAGCGGAATAATCGAAACATGCTTTACTAGTTGTTCGTTTTGCGATAGTTTACCAATGAAATGTGTTTTGATTCCAGCGATATGAAGCTTTGAAAATAACATGCTTGTAATCTCGTTATTCAGTCGGCCCTTACCCGCGATTTGTGCTTTCTTTTCCCCATTAAAAGCTGTGGCTTCATCCTTGTATTCCACTAATACGATCGATTCTTCGGCAGTTTGATAAAGTTTCTTAGCCTTTCCCTCATATAGCAACCTAAGCTTTTTCACGTCCATGCAGGACTCCCCCTCAACATTTCAGATTAGGTGAATGACCGTTATTTCAAAGTCCTAAGCGTTCAAAAATCATGTCAACATGCTTAAGGTGATAGTTATAATCAAAGCAATCATTAATTTGTGATGGAGTTAACCGACTCGTAATTTTTTCTTCAGCCTCAATTAATTCACGGAACGGAATTTGTTTTTCCCACGCCTCCATTGCTTTTGGCTGTACTGTATCATAAGCTTCTTCTCTTGTTAGACCAGAATCGATTAACGCTAAAAGTACACGTTGTGAATAAATTAATCCAAGGGTTCTGTCCATATTTCGCTTCATATTCTCAGGGAACACGGTTAAGTTCTTCACAATGTTTCCAAAACGGTTTAGCATATAATTCAACGCAATCGTTGCATCAGGTAAGATAATGCGCTCAGCAGAGGAATGTGAGATGTCACGTTCGTGCCAAAGTGGAACATTTTCATAGGCTGTCATCATATACCCGCGAATCACACGAGCCAATCCTGTCATATTCTCTGATCCAATCGGATTTCGTTTATGTGGCATTGCGGATGATCCTTTTTGACCTTTTGCAAAAAACTCTTCCACTTCTCTTGTTTCACTCTTTTGCAAACCGCGAATTTCGACTGCAAATTTTTCAATCGAAGTGGCGACAAGCGCCAGTGCTGACATATACGCTGCATGACGGTCACGTTGTAAGGTCTGTGTTGAAATCGGTGATGGGGTAATACCAAGCTTTTCACACACATATTTTTCAACAAATGGATCGATATTGGCATATGTTCCAACCGCACCTGAAATCTTCCCAAACTGTACACCCTCGGCAGCAAGCTTAAAACGCTCAAGATTACGTTTCATTTCTTCATGCCACAATGCAAGCTTTAACCCAAATGTCGTTGGTTCTGCATGAACACCATGCGTACGTCCCATCATAACCGTATATTTATGTTCCTTTGCTTTTTCCGCTAAAATATCAATAAAGCGTTCGATATCTTTTTGTAAAATATCATTTGCTTGTTTCAGCAAATAGGATAATGCTGTATCGACAACATCTGTTGACGTTAATCCGTAATGGACCCATTTTCTTTCTTCACCCAGTGTTTCCGATACGGCACGTGTAAACGCCACAACGTCATGTCTTGTCTCTTCTTCTATTTCATTAACTCGATTCAAATCAAAGGATGCATTTTTACGAATGAGGGCCACATCTTCTTTTGGAATCTCACCAAGCTCTGCCCATGCCTCACAAGCTAGAATTTCAACTTCAAGCCAAGCACGAAAGCGATTTTCTTCCGTCCATATGGATCCCATTTCCTCACGGGTATAACGTTCAATCATGTTGAATCCCCCTCATATTAAACACGGATAAATTGTGAATCATTCCAAATTTGTAAGGAGTCGGACTTTTTTAAAGCCTCTTCCGTTGTATTTGCTAAGACAGTAACATGCCCCATCTTTCTCTTCACTTTTGCTTCTTTTTTTCCGTAGAGATGAACCTTCACATTTGATAGAAGGGACACTTTTTCAAGCAAGGGCTGAAGGTGCTCACCTAAAATATTGCTCATGACAACCGGTCGTAAAAGGGTTGTCTCTCCCAGTGGCCAATCGCATACTGCGCGAACATGCTGCTCAAATTGTGACGTCTCACATGCATCAATTGAATAATGACCAGAGTTATGTGGACGTGGTGCCAATTCATTGATGTAGATTTCCCCATCCTCCGTCACAAACATTTCAGCAGCTAACGTTCCTACTAAATGGAGTTCAGAAGCAAGCTTCATCGCCATTTCTTTTGCTTTGGCCTCCGTGTCTTCAGAAATTCTTGCTGGAACAATAGATTGATGCAGGATATTGTCAACATGAATATTCTCTGCAACCGGAAAAGTTTTAGCCTCTCCGGCTGAATTTCTCGTGACGATTACAGAAATTTCTTTTTCAAAAGGGACCCACGCCTCTAAAATACACATTCCAGACGTAAGAAGTTTGGCTGCCTCTTTGACATCTGTTGGTTCTTTCAAGACAAACTGTCCTTTTCCGTCATAGCCACCACGGCATGTTTTTAAAACGGATGGAAACCCAATTGTTTTAATGGCTTCCGCTAATTGTTTTTCATTTTCAATGAGTATAAACGGAGCAACTCGTAAGCCAATCCCCTGAATCGCATTCTTTTCTGTACCGCGATCCTGGGTTATTTTTAATAAATGACTGCCTTGGGGTAAATTCGCATTCTCTTCAAGCCATGTTAAGGCCTCATAATCTATATTTTCAAATTCATAGGTGATTACATCACTTATGCTTGCTAATTGTTTAATAGCATCAAGATCATCGTAATTGGCGGTAATTTCGAAATCGGCTACCTGTCCACATGGTGAATTCGGTGTTGGGTCCAAGACAGCAACGAAAAACCCCATTTCCTTAGCTGAGATAGCCATCATCCGACCAAGTTGACCGCCACCAATTATTCCAATCGTTTGCCCTGGTAAAATTCTATTCAAGCTCATCACTGCTTTCTAATACTTGAATTCTTCTAGTTTCTCTTATCTCAACAAGCTTCTGATCCCATTCTGGATTGGATGTTCCAAGTATGGAAGCTGCCAGTAATCCTGCATTTGTAGCACCTGCTTTACCAATTGCAACAGTCGCAACCGGCACTCCACCAGGCATTTGAACAATCGATAAAAGGGAATCAAGTCCATTTAATGCTCTTGATTGAACCGGAACGCCGATAATAGGCAAAGTTGTTTTCGCTGCAACCATTCCTGGTAAATGTGCCGCTCCACCTGCTCCTGCAATAATCACCTTAATGCCTCGTTCCTTCGCTTTTTCCGCAAATTCAAACATTAAGTCTGGTGTACGATGAGCAGATACTACCTTTTTTTCATAAGGAATGCCAATCTCATCTAACACATTGCAAGCTTCCTTCATCGTTTCCCAATCTGATGTACTTCCCATAATTACACTGATAACTGGATTCATAAGATCCTCCTAGATAATAATCATTCAAATACGCCTTGGCGTATTTGCGCCCAGATTTTTATTCGAGCTCGCTCGAATAACTTCCATTAAAAAATCTGAGGCATCCGCCGGAGGCTTTTACTTTATTTAGCCATTGTGTATTTGACAAACTTTGTCTTCCGCTATTTCATCATAATAATCTGCTAATAAGGGATGAAAGTTCCGCTAAATAAAGTAAAAATGCCCAGGCAAAGACTGATTTCCGAAAAGGGGAAAGCAATCCTACCTGGACATTCCGTATCAAGAATAGGTAAAATTATACTTTTCCCTCATAGTCCAATAATTTACGGTTATCGGGTAGAAACTTATGGGCCATATTCCCAAGATTATATGAGGTAATTTATCTAACCTAATCTTAACAACTGTATTATTCAATTGTCAATAAATATCGAACGATTTACAAATGTTTCATTTTTAATGTTCGTGTTTTACTGTAGTTTTCCTTCAAAAATAATCTTTCTACTACAAGGTTCGACGACAATCTCTCCGTCTCGCTTAACCTCCTGAAACACAGGTTCCTCCATTCTTCTAACAGGAAAATACCCTTCGGCCTTCATCCGGTCAAGGCATTGATCAATCGTCTCATTCTCTTTCACTTCAAATTTTTGTTTCTTTGGCTTACTCATGATTCAAGCTTTCCTCTCCTTACAGCTCTTACCCAGAACCCGCCGTGAATTGACTTTGGTTCATATGCAACCACGAACGCCTTTGGGTCCACATCTGTAATGGTTTTATACAATTTCATCTCATATTTACGTGGAGTTAGTATTGTCATGGACAAACGGTCGCCTTCCCTTCCCTGGGACATCCACGTCGTAACTCCATACCCCTCATCACGTAAAAGCTTAGGTAAATCCAATTCATATTCTTTTGTAATCACACTTACAGTAATATACCCAAGTGCAAGCTTTTCTTCAATCTTCATTCCAACTATGACACCAATCCCATAACCTACTGCATATGCAATTAAATTTTGAATTTGATTTAAATTATCAAGCACCAAACCAAGGCCAACAACATAAATCACTACCTCAACTGTGCTAATCAACGCAGCCAAATACCGCTGCCCCTTCATTGTGAGGATCATCCGAATTGTAAAAAAGGTAACATATACAATATTAATGACCAAAATAATGGCAACCATAACATAAGCATTCTCTAACAATATAAACTCCCCCTTAGGAATCATTCCTTCGTTTATCTTTCCAAAGATGACAATATACTAAACATTTTCCCTAAAAGACCCTCTCCAAAACATACTATCATGAATTTCTCTATAGGCACACACCAACGCTTTTAAACATATACTAGATTACCGTATTTTGTATTTTAGAGGAGGGTACTTTAGCCTATGAAAATGGACCAATTTAAAAATATGAACGATTGGCGAAAGCAATGGGACCATTTTTTTGGTGATGAATTTTGGAACGGATTCGCCCCATTTTTTGATAACCCACAGTCCCAGCTAAATATTTATCAAGGTGAAAATGAACTCTTAGTCGTACTAAGCCTCCCAGGACTCACAAAAGTGGAGGACGTCAACATTTATGTAAACCATCAAACACTAGAGGTAAAAGGAAAGATTAATTTGAACTTTAAAGGCTTCGATCTCGTTCAAGAAGGCATTTTCCAAGGAAAATTCGAACGGGAAATCCAGCTCCCCTACACCGTCAAAGAAGACCGTATAAAGGCTAGCTACAAACGAGGCCTCTTACTTATTCACCTGCACAAACAAATCCCCGATGATTCCAGAAAAAAAATAGAAGTAATGGACCGAGATAAATAGAGAAAATCCCTCACATCCGTGGGGGATTTGTTATTTTGGATCAGCTGGTTTATTGATTTTATTTATATATATCACAAGGACAATCGAGCCAAGCACGACGATTGCACCAAAAAGCAATCCAAAAAGCTCACTAATAAATTCCAGCCCAAATGGCAGTAATATGGTAAGCAAACCAATGACGATTGTAAATAAGCCTACAACCTTTGCTAACTTCTTCTTATCATCCTTATAGGCATCTTCTTTATAACCAGCAATAAGCGAAAGTTGCTTTTTCTTCCAAATCAAAAAACCCATAAAGATACAAAAAAGACCCACAAAAAAACATACAATGAATCCAGCGAGCATCGGAACACCTCTTCCTAGTTATCAGTTCGTTATGTATTAATACGGAATAAGTGCTGTCAAGGTTTCAAAAATGGTGAGAGTTCTTAGCGTTGTGGTAGGGCGGTTTTTTATTGGATTAGGGGTTTGGGTTAATTTCGAGTGATCAGGTTATCATTTATCGTTGGACGGGTGGGGTGATAGGCTGTTTATGGTGTTTGTGGGATATCGTTTATCGTTGGGCGAGTG
>NZ_JBALOV010000037.1:0-6147 GCF_036965045.1 Bacillus sp. JJ1533
GAATGAATATCTATGAACAACGTCTTTTGGACAATATTAGAAAACTGTTTTAGCCCCTCATCTAATTCCACTACCATTGCTTCATCTGCTCCTTTTTGTGGACCATAAACAAACGCAGCCCCATTTGGACCGAAGAGTGGATTGTTTACATCACAAGCAATTCGGAATGTACATTCCTTTAATATTGGATGTACGCCCTTATTGTCGATTTGAGCGATATCCTTTAAAACATGACCACCAAATCCAACCTCTTGTTCTTTTTGATCTAAAAACCGATAGCCAAGCGCTTGAAGCATACCAACGCCCGCGTCATTCGTAGAGCTTCCTCCCAGCCCAATCACAAACTCTCGACAGCCTCTTTTACACGCATCTAGTATCAACTCGCCCACTCCAAAGCTTGTGGTTTGTTTCGGATTTCGTTTTTCAACTGGAACAAGTGGAAGTCCACATGCTGCCGCAACTTCAATGACAGCAGTTTTTCCATCTCCTAAAATGCCATAGACAGCAGAAACCGTCTCCCTCAACGGACCCGTTACACATGTTTCGATCATTTCCCCACTAGTTGCTCGAACTAAAGCTTCAACTGTTCCTTCACCACCATCTGCAAGCGGCATAATTGTGATCTCAGCATCTGGATACACTTCATTTATTCCTGAAGCAATCACTTTACTACCTTCGAGAGATGAGATACTACCCTTAAATGAATCAATCGCGATTACAACCTTCATCGTGGACCTCCTTTATATTTAATTCATCTAATAACACCCTTATTTACATCGTACCATTTCAAAACACCCATGGCCTAAAAAAAAATCGACAAGCACGAGGGCTTGTCGATTATGAAAACTTCGCATCAATATTTCGTAAATGTTCCAGATCTTTTTCCTTCACCAGTAAGCTTGCAACGATATACGCAATAAGCGAGAAAAAGACAGGCAAGACTATAGAATGCATGCCAAAGCCATCCGGATAAGTCGTATGGATGAGAATATAGCTTCCAACGCCCACAAGGATTGAGGAAATAGCTCCATATTTATTCCCCTTTTGCCAATACAATCCAAGCACGACCGGCCAAATAAACGCCGCTTCCAGTCCACCAAAAGCAAATAAGTTTAACCAGATTAACAAATCAGGCGGATGGATGGCTGTTAAGAAGACAAGGACTCCGACCAATGCCGTTACACTCATACTTAAATTTTTAACAACACGGTCAGATGCATCAGTTTTGATGTAATTCAAATACACATCTTTTACAATTGAAGATCCGACAATTAATAATAAAGAGTTAACGGTAGACATGATCGCTGCCATGGGTGCAGACAAAACAACTCCTGCTAGCCAAGGTGGTAATACCTCCATTGCTAGCAGTGGCATAACCGTATCCGGAACTTCAATCCCAGGAATGATTGCCCTTGCAAACACCCCAGATAAATGCATGCCCAACATGATAAAGCCGACTACAACGGTGCCGATAATCATGGCTAGGTGCATGGCCTTTGCGTTTCGATATGACATCGCCCGTACAGCAATCTGTGGTAATCCAACAACCCCTACCCCAACGAGAATCCAAAAGGATGACAAATATAAAGGAGTAAGGGAACGATCATGCCCAAATGGTGAAACAAGATTAGGGTTTTGCCCGATAAGTTCCTCCATAATGGCAGGCACACCACCACCAGCAATGATGGTCCCAATGAGGATGATTAAGGTCCCAACAAACATGATAATTCCCTGTATTGTCTCTGTTAACGCAACAGCGCGAAATCCGCCAATTGTTACATAAACTAATATAGAAATTGCAAAGATAAATAATGAGCTTGTATAGGACATACCCGTTAAGGACTCAATTAATCGACCGCCACCAACCCATTGTGCAGACATCGAGGCAAACAAAAAAATGATAATACTTAAGGCAGATAGCAGTACAACCCACTTCGAATTATAGCGCTCTTTTAAAAAATCAATGAGCGTTACGGCATTTATTTTTCGGGCCACAATCGCAAATTTTTTCCCTAAAACGGCAAGCACAAAATACCCGGTGACTACTTGAATCATCGCTAACAATACCCAACCAAGCCCTATATTATAAGCAGCACCAGGACCACCAATGAAGCTACTCGCACTTCCATATGTTGCGACCATTGTCATGGCTAGCACAAATCCACCGAGTTCACGACTTCCAAGAAAATAATCTTGAAGAAATCCGGAGCTTCCCTTCAGCCGACCAGCCGCATAAATACCAATGATAAAAATAAACACTAATAAACCCACGAAAGGGATTAACACTTGCCAATTCATAAGGAGTCCCCTCCCTCGTCTTCTTCAAAAGGGACCTCTTTAAAAACAAATTTCACAAGAACGATCACTAAAAAGACGACAACTAGAAAACCAACAACACAACTATAGAAAAACCAGCTTGGTAAACCAGCAATATATGTATATTCGGAAACCGGCTTTGACCCTAATCCATACGCAAAGCCAAACCACCATAAAAAATTAAAAACAGCTAAACCTATTCCAAGTAATGCTTCTTTCTTGGCAACCTTGTACCTAAGATCACCCGTATTCTTATTTTTTTCCATACTACTACTCCTTATTTGTAACAAAAACACGTCTATTCTCTATACTGCCCAAAAATCCCAACTTGCCATCAAAAAAAGCTACCTAAGAATTCATCTTAGGTAGCTTTATACGAGTTACTCAGCTGATTTCTCATCATCAAGCAAATAATTGTAATTTGAACGATCAACCGGTTCAAATCCTTCTGGTGTGTAGAATCGTAATAAGTCACCATTTACAACTTTATCTGAAGTTGCTAATTTTTCTTCAACAATGTCTTGAAGCTTATTAGCAGTATCGAGTTGATCTTCAGCAATTTCAGCACCAGTCACTGAATCATAAAACTTGCCATCAACGGCAGAAATAGTTGGACTTACGAAATCACCATTACGGAATGGAATAACTTGATCATGTTGCTCAGACAGTAAATCCGTTCCAAATTGAACATACTCTTTTGAATCAATTCCAAGCAAGTGTAAAAGTGTTGGAAGAAGGTCAATTTGACCACCATATTGGTGCTGGACTCCACCTTCCATACCTGGAACACGGATAAACAATGGTACCCGTTGAAGGGAAGCATTATCAAATGATGTAATTTCTTCTTTTCCTAAAACTTGCGTCATGGCTTTATTATGGTTTTCAGAAATCCCATAATGGTCACCATACATAATGATAATGGAATTATCGTATAATCCTTTTTCTTTTAGATCATTAAAGAATTGCTCGATTGCTTCATCTGCATATCGTGCAGTTTGGAAATATCGGTCAACAGAACGGTCACCAGTTGTATGTGGTTCTATTGTTGCATCCTCATCATCAATTCGGTAAGGATAGTGATGTGTAACGGTAATAAATTTTGTATAAAATGGCTGTGGTAATGTTTCTAATAAATCGGCTGATTGCTCATAAAACGGCTTATCCATTAAACCATATTCAGCAAGGTCTTCTTGATTCATCTGATAGTAGCTTGAATCAAAGAAGTGATTATAGCCAAATGATTTATAGATTTCATTACGGTTCCAGAAGCTTCCTGAGTTACCGTGGAATACAGCAGATGTATACCCCTGCTGACCAAGGATTGCTGGTGCCGCTTGATACGTGTTCAAGCCTTTCGTTGTAAAAGCAGACCCTTGAGGTAATCCATATAATGAGTTCTCAAGAATAAACTCCGCATCAGCGGTCTTACCTTGTGCTGTCTGATGGAAGAAATTATCAAAGTAAAGAGTATTCCCTTCATTCACTAATGAATTTAGGAATGGTGTTACTTCTTCTCCATGCAGCTTGTAATTGATTAAGAAGTTTTGCATCGACTCAAGATGCAGATAAATCACGTTCATGCCTTCACCTGCTCCAAAATACTTTGGATTTGGCTCAGCATAGTTTGCTTTTGTATAGTTAATCACTTCGATGCTGTCATTGCTATCCGCTAAAGCTCTTTGAGTTGAAGCTTTTGTACTTTGTACAGCATCATAAATCGTGTAGTTATACATTCCTAAATATTTGACGATATAGTGGCGGTCAAATCCACGTGTTAAAAGCTGTGGACGATCTGCCTCTGCAAGAGTAAGGTTAATAGCTGAAATTAGAATCGAAAATGCAAATAAGGCGGCTACTTTTAAACCTCTCATGCTTGTTGTCGTTTCAATCTTTACGACTTTAAATAGCACAAGTGCTACTAATACGATAAAGTCAATAAAGAATAAGAAATCATATGGTTTTAGAAGCGACACAACACTTCCACTCACATCACCAAAGTTTTGTGTTTGGAACAATGTTGGCAATGTAATAAAGTCACTAAAGAAACGGTAATATAAAATATTTGCGTATAAAAGGAAGGACATTAGAAAATAAATAATAAGTAGCCTTCTATATCTCTTTTTCCCTTTACCTAAAAATGATAGACCCAAAAAGAATAAAGCTGATCCAAGTGGATTCAAAATCAATAAAAAAGTCTGTAAGGAATTATCAATATTTAAGTTAAATTCGGTTGCTTGCGAAATAAATGTTTTTATCCAAAGGAATAACACCGCTAATAAGAAGAAGCCAAAAAAACTAGTGAAGATATTTTGACCACCACGTTTTAAAATGTTCTTTTTCATGATTGCACCTACCTTCAATCTAAACAAGAGTTATTTCAATATCTAAAATCGTAAAATCTATTTTATCAATCAAATATGAACAAATTATTAACAAATGTAATTTAATTTACATCAGCGATACATTCACTTACTTTACTACGTTTCGTCGAAAAGTCAAGAGTTCTAGAAAACCCCGAAATTTTCTTTCAACTTATGTATTCCCTTACATACCAGCATGTACACTGTTTTTACAAACTTTTATAAAATACGTTACATCCTTCAGATATATGACCATTTTTTTCTTTACAATCCAATGCAAAAGCAAAGACGAAATGATTTCTTTCAATTATACTACTATAATAGGAATTACTTTTATTGGAAAGGGCTATTTGAACTATGTTTATTCTAGCAATTCTCCTATTTCTCTTGCTTTATTGTGGGATGAGCTTCTTATTTGGGTATATCGGATGGATTTGGCTCAAACACGCATTTGCATTTCGTCATAAAAAGACATATACCTTAGTCATTTTGGCTTTATCCTTAACCATTTTTGTAGGTTATTCGACATCAACAGCCATTTTGCAGACGATTGGCTATTATTGGCTAATTCTATCAGGATTTGGACTCGTTTTTTTACCAATCGCAATCGTATTATTTTTCCTATTTAAAAAGAGAGGAATTCGCACGATTGGATTTGGGGTCATTATGGTTTACATCCTAATTTTTAGTTTCGGGACTTTCTATGCATGGAGTCCTGTTGTGCAAACCTATGATATTTCGATCGAGAAAAATGTCGAACGAAATGATTTGAAAATTTTAATGGCTTCCGATTTTCACCTTGGTAGTATTGTAGGTAAAAACCACCTTGAAAAATTTGTCCATTTAGTAGAAGAAACTCGTCCAGATATTGTATTACTCCCTGGTGACCTTATCGATGATCACATCGAACCATTTTTAAAGGAAAATATGGGTAACACAATGAAAAGAATCGACGCCCCACTTGGCGTATATGCCACACTCGGAAATCATGATTACTACGGAAGTGATAATGAAAAAATTGTCGAAGAAATGGAAAAGCTCGGTATTGAGGTTTTAACCGATGAAGTGACAATGATCGAAAATAGCTTTTATATAATAGGTAGAAATGATGAGACAGATAAAAATCGTGTCGAAATCGAAAAGCTTACGTCTCCACTTGATTTATCAAAACCCATGATCATGTTAGACCATCAACCAACTGAATTAAATGCTGCTAAAGCGAATGGTGTCGACTTGATTCTGTCCGGACATACCCATCGAGGACAGCTGTTTCCTGGAAACTTGATTACCGATATGCTTTATGAGAACGATTATGGCCTCTTGAAAAAAGGAGATTTTCATTCGATCGTGTCCTCTGGTTTTGGTACTTGGGGACCTCCGTTGAGGCTTGGAACAAGATCTGAGGCAGTCATGATTAACGTAGAATTTAACTAAAAAAGCATTACCTTCATTCTAAAGTGTACCCTTTGTA
>NZ_JBALOV010000038.1:0-103217 GCF_036965045.1 Bacillus sp. JJ1533
GGACTCGACTGACTGGACTCTCTTTCATACTGTCCAAATGGCTGACTCATTCGGACTCGGTTGACTAGTTTCTCACTCTTCCTGTCAAAATGGTCGATTCATTCGGACTCGGTTGAGGAGTTTCTCACTCTTCCTGTCATAATGGTCGATTCATTCGGACATGATTGACTTTTTTCCAGTTCTTCCTGTCCAATTGACTGCTTCATTTGGACTTGATTGACTGGACTCCCTTCTTCTTTTCAAAATCACCACCACATTAAGACTTGATTAGAGAGTTTTACACAATTCTCGTACAAATTAAAGTTGTATTTTGACTAACTCCCACAATGTTTCCTACCCCCCTCCCGCTCCAAAACCTTATCCTTCTTCTCTAAAACAAAAAAGATGGGTTGCCCCATCTTTTTTATCGTTCACATATCATATTATTTTTAATGGTTAAGAGTTTTAGAGCCATATTCTCACATTCTTTAAGTGGAATAATTTCCTCGAACGAGAATTCAAAAATCGACTGTATTTTTCTGGCTAATTTCCCACTGTCATCAAATTGATGAGCCATCTGCAAGACATCCACAGCTTCGGTTTCATAGGAGCCGATTCCATAACCGAGTGGATCCCATTCTTGAAGCATCATCATCATTTGTACATTTGCATGTTGGTTTTCCATATGATCACCTAAAAGATTACTTCATACTATTATTTTTATCTTGATTCATAAGTTGCCTTTCAAACTCTTCGGCTTTTGCTTGTTCCTTTTTGGAATGCTTGATAATTAAACGAAACACGACAATCGCAACAATTATACAAATGGCTAGTTTTATTCCAGCAGGAATATATTCTGATTTATCCTCAGGAAAGTATAGAAACATATTTAATATTGGTAAAAGCAGCATTTTTACACACCTTTCAACCGATAATACTAACTCTAAATATTATATCATAAACCTTTGGGTGGGTTATAGATGCTTGTTTGATTTTGGTCGGTTATAATGACAGTAGTAGAAAGTTGCAAAGGAGTGATTATAATGTCTGATGAGTATAAAATCGGGGACATAGTCACAGGAATTTATAAGACAGGCAAATATATTGGCGAAGTTACAGCAATTAAACCTGAGCACTATCTTGTCAAGGTTAAAGCTGTCCTTAAGCATCCAATGCAGGGGGACATTCATTCTCCTAAGGATCCAAATGTACCTTTTTTCCAAGAGAGAAGAGCGCTTGCTTTTAATGAGCAGACAAATGTACCAAAAAAGATGGTTCGTGCATTTTCAGGAGATGTACCGGATTATAAGGATTCTTTAAGGGTAGCCGTGGATAAGACCATGAATGAATTAGAAGCAGAAGGCACGGAATGGGCAATGCGTAGCATGGAGAACATGAAAGTATTAGAGATGGATTATTTTAAATAACGATAAAAACCTACGGAAGTCTCATTTCCGTAGGTTTTTCTTATTAATATACTCGCTTAGCCCCTACATAGTACTTAGACCAATACGAGTTATCCATTGAAACCACTGCAATTCCTTTCGATGAAGTGGCAGATATAAATTCATTGTTGCCTACATAAAAACCGACATGAGAAATTTGTCCTGTATTGTTGACTGCAAAAAAGACTAAGTCGCCGGGTTGGAGATTTGCTTTTGAGACAGTAGTCCCCATTGTATAGTAGCCAGCCGATGTGTTCCTCGGAATGTCAATTCCATGTCTATTATGCATAAACGAAACAAACCCCGAACAATCAAATCCAGCCGTAGTAGTTCCGCCCCAAAGATATGGGATTCCAATAAAATTATAGCTGTCTGAAACGAGGTCTTTCAGAACTTGTTCCCTATTTTGTATATTTGATTCTGCCTGTGCATTTCCTGTCACCTTCAATACTTGTCCAATGGAAAGACTATTGCTTGTAAGATTATTCATATTCTTTAGTTCAGTAACACTCATATCATAATTGCGTGCAATTGCATATAAGGTGTCTCCAGCTTTAACGGTATAGGTAGAAGTTGCTACCTTTTGCTGCGGGGTTATTGCTGTACTTCCTAACTGTAATGTCTGACCGACATAAATTAACGATGAGGTTAGATTGTTGTTTTTCATGAGTTGGTCTACGGTAGTGTTCGCTCGCTGGGCAATCGAGTATAATGAATCTCCAGGTTGGACCGTATATGTTTGTGCTTGAATTTGTGTGGATGGTGGTGCAGTACCGACCACCTGTAAGGTTTGCCCAACTTGAATCGTATTTGAAGTAAGGTTATTTAATTGCTTTAATTGATCCACACTCATGTTATAGGAGTTTGCAATGGAATATAGGGTGTCACCACGAGTTACGGTATAGGTTGCAGTCGTAGTTGGTGGTGGTGCTTCACTGATCACAAGTGTCTGCCCAGGGTAGATCATGTCCCCCGTTAGATGGTTCAGTTGTTTTAGTTGGGAGACAGAAAGATTATATTGCTTGGCAATCCCATATAAGGTATCTCCATTTGCAACGGTATGAGTAGCTTGTTGAGTTTGGTTACTTGTTTGACCATTACTAGCTGCTTCTGCGGTTGAGGAATGATGGCCCCCTACTAATGAAACAGTAGCAATGACCACAGTTCCCATCATGACTTTCACAATAGCAGGATTTACATTCGGGACTTTTTCTTTTAAATACATTCGAATGCTTTCGTTAAAATAGAGCTTTTTCCCTTGTTCTTGTGTACCTAGTTCACTAGAAAACTCCTGCAACCCGGGATCTATATATAGGTAAAGGGTTTGTGGATTTTCTATTTTATGGCCAATAAACATTGAGCATCCCTCCTTTTCTCATTAGGATATCCTATCGGGATGCGATTATTTTTCGTTTCAATTGTAAAAATTCGACAGTACGTATCAAAAATAAAAACCAATTCACTTTTTTAGCGAATTGGTTTTTATAATGCAAATTTATTTAAGACTTTCGAGAAATCAACACGATCACCGATTGTTGTTGGCTCCGGTTTTGCCAAATAACGTTTATCATTTTCAACTAACTTGAATATATTAAAGGTTGTAAGTGCATCATCAAGGGCACAATGATGTTTGCCCGTCCCTTCTTTCCCATACTCCTGAACAGCCTTCCAAAGACCTGTCTGATTTTGGTCCCCGAAAAAACGTTTATATTCCATCGACAAATCCCTTTGTTTACCCTTAAAGGGAAATGGGATCCCGGCCCTTTGACAATTATGACGAAGAACCTTCATGTCCATATTTCCCCATGTGATGATCGTGCTTGAAGATGTTTTTTCATATTCACCAAGCTTGTTCACTAGCTCTTGAAACGATATCCCATTATTCACTTGTTCTTGGGATATGTTTAAAAATGATTTGCATCGTTCTGTTAGTCTAGGAAATTTTATGGGTTTTACATAGGCTGAGTATTGGTCGATTATTTTCTGATTCTTCACAGAGGCAAGACCAACTTCAATTATTTCCGGGTAAAATCCTTGTGGATTGCTTTTTCCCTCAGGCATTGTAAATTCAAAGTCAATGAACAAATATTGATGCTGAATATCCACCACTCCTAAACCTCCTTTTCGTGTTCTTAAAACAATGAAAAATGATTCCTTTTTACTTATAAAACAACCGGACATTTGCTGAAGACCGCTAAATGAAGACGAACAGCTTTTTTCATTATTATAACATGATTCCCTTCATTTTTCAGAATATATTTATAATATATATGCTTTTTACCCTTCAATAAATTAGAATAATATTTTATACTATTTAGTAAATCGAAATATTCGTGTTGAGAAGGTGTTATTTATTCAAACAGCAAAACGAAATCTGTTGATCATGTGGTTTGCTAATTTTTTTGTTGCTGCCAGTGCGACAATGATAATGCCATTTCTGTCTTTATACATCGAAACTTTTGGTGAATACTCAGATAGCTTTGTGCAACGGTGGGCCGGCTTAGTTTTTGCAGCAACCTTTGTCACGGCTTTTTTTATTTCACCTCTCTGGGGACGTTTTGGTGACCGGAATGGCTACAAAAAGATTCTGTTAATTACGGGAACTGGCATTGCCATCAGCATCTTTTTAATGGGATATGTGAACACGGTTGAGCAATTATTTTTCCTAAGGCTATTCATGGGCGCAGTTACTGGGTTTATCCCTACCTCCCTTGCCCTCATATCCGCACAAACACCTAAGGAAATTGCCGGAAAAACATTAGGAACGCTACAGATGGGGAATGTATCCGGAGCTTTATTTGGTCCATTATTAGGGGGATTGCTTGCAGATGCGGTTGGTTTTCAATATACCTTTGTCCTCACCGCTGTAGTGATTATGGGTGCAGTCATTCTAGTTGGTGTGGGTATCAAAGAGGTAAGGTCAAATGAAACAAGTACGACTGTCAAAAAGTTTACACGGAGAGAGGTACTAATCCATATCTTCAAACACCCTGTATTATTAACCATCATGCTTATATCAACGTTGATACAGGTAGCCAATTTCAGCATCCAGCCTTTACTAGCATTATATGTTACACACATAACTGACAGTAGCAATATTGTGTTTTTAGCTGGTATGGCATTTTCAGCAACTGGATTTGGCAATTTATTATTTACGAGGCAATGGGGAAAATTAGGGGACCTGATTGGTCATGAAAAAATTTTAACGCTTCTTCTCCTTGCATGCTCAATTCTGTTTATTCCGCAAGGTCTTGTTAATGAACTATGGCAGCTTGTTCTATGTAGATTTTTATTCGGCATGGCGGTTGGGGGCTTAATTCCGTGCATGACAGCCTACATTCGCCAGGTTTCCCCACTATCTATGCAGGGTGAAGTTCAAGGCTATAATGTCAGTTTTCGGTTTTTAGGAAATGTGATTGGCCCGATAACCGGTGGAATTCTCAGTGGTTTTTTCGGAATAGCTACCGTCTTTTTCGTAACAAGCGGGCTGTTTTTAACAGGAGCAATTCTTTTATGGCAAAGTGTGATACGACATTCTGAAAAATCCACTCAAAAGGCTGCATAATACAGATGGCAGATGCCATCTGCTTTTTGCGGGCGACTTAATTTTTTTATATTATACCTAGCTTTAGAGCGTGGAATATTAACTAAATCATATATCAATGAGAAGGCTGAAGTAAATGCTTGGGGTAATCCAACTATTACTTTATTAAAAGTAGAATCATAAATATTGAAATTTGAAAAGAAGGAGTTATTGATTATAAAATAGCTCCTTCCTTTTTCTCGACTACAATTCTATCCAAAATAAATGCTATAGTTTAATCTTTTAAAAAATTTTTTACTATTTTCATAAAGTGTTCTGGTTCCTCTACATTTGGTCCGTGACCTGATTTATCCATTTCTATAAAAGTTGCATTCGGAATTAGTGTAGCACATTCCCTTCCTGCATCAGATGAATTTAAAATATCATGTCGTCCACTAACAACTAAAGTCTTGGCTGTGATTCTTGATAATTTTGAACGAAAATCAAAACCTATTAATGCTCTATTTGCTGCCTCAAATTGTTCTACAGGCAGTTGTTCTTGAGCAGCAAAAAAGGGTGATTTAGAAATTGTTTCTTGGTTGTAATAAATATGTTTATATAGATATTTCTGTTTCTCTTGCTCGTTTAATCCCTTAATATTTTCTCTATGTTTTTCAAAAAACAATTGTGTTGAGGAAGTATCCCCATGTGACTTGGGTGCGACTAAAATTAGCTTCTTTACTCTATTAGGTGCTGCAATAGCGACTCCTTGAGCAATATAACTCCCTGCCGATATCCCCAATAGAAAACATGACTTAATATTAAGTTTATCTATTATTGCCAGAGTATCATTAATATGATCACACAATGTATAATTTGATACTTTTTCTGACTTACCTTGTCCTCTAGAATCCGGAGCAATCACACGATGGTGCTCTTTTAATTGAGTTATTTCGGATTTCCAATATAAATTACTTCCCCCTAAACCATGGAGTAGAATCAACGGAGGACCTTCACCCGTATCCTCTATATTAATTCTAACTCCATTCACATTAATTATAGGCAATTCCATCACCCCTTTTTTAGAAGACATATCTACCAGCCAAAATAGTGATTAATAATTTTAGATTTTACTATTAAAACTCTTTTCAACCGGCTTCCTATATAAAAATTTTTTTGTATTATTTATTACTGAGGTAAATAATATTTGCAATACATGAATAATCCCTTTTGGAAGAAAAATTGTAATAACAATCAACATAAGCCCATAAATAACAAACCTAAATTCTTCAGCCATTCTTAAATATTCTGGTATAAAAATCATCAAAAACGATCCAATAATTGGACCTATGATAGTTCCACTGCCACCTAAAATTACAGCTAAGATTGCATTTAATGAGTAATCCACAGTAAAGGGACCAGGATTAACAAACCCTATATAATGAGCATATAAAACTCCACTAAGTCCGCCAAATGAAGCACTAATTATAAACGCAAGCAATTTATACTTAAATAAGGAAATTCCAATTGCTTGTGCCAACTGTTCATTTTCTCTGATTGTTTGTAAAGCACGACCAATTTTAGAGTGAATTAGCCTATAAATAACAAATATAGAAATTAGGGTAAGTATAAGAATAAGGTAATAGTAGTTTGTTCTAGTTGAAAATCCTATTCCTAAGATAGGTTCAGGAGAAACAACATTTGAAATTCCAGACTCTCCACCAGTCAAACTATCCCAGTTTACCATTAGAATCCAAATTACCATACACAATGCCATTGTAATAATAGAAAAATAATGTCCCTTTGTTCTCAAAGCTATAATTCCTACGACATAACCCACAATCGCAGCAATAATAATTGAAAGAGGAAGTGACATCCAAAAAGTTAAACCTACTTTTGTTGTTAGTAAAGCACTTGAATAAGCACCGATACCGAAAAATGATGCCTGTGCAATAGATACATATCCTGTATATCCCTGTATCACATTTAGACCTTGAGTCATAATAACCCAAATTAAGGATAATGAGAATAAATGAATATAGTATGGTTTCAGTCCTAAGAAGGGAATAATACACGCTATAATAATAGCCAGTGCAATAAAGGCAATATTTATTTTCTTGTGCTTCAAGCTACTCACCCCTTACTTCCAAATAAACCTTGTGGTTTAAACATCAAAATCGTAATCATAATTAGAAAAGCAAAAATATCCTTATATGAGGAAGAAAATATTGAAGACCCGAGACTTTCTGTTATACCTATTAACATTCCTCCTATTATTGTTCCCGGAAAGCTACCAAGCCCCCCTAGGATTATTACAGCAAAACCCTTCATCACGGAGTGTCCCCCCATCGTTGGATATAATGAGAACAAGACACCCATAAAAACACCTGCAGATGCTGCAAGTGCCGAACCTAGCCCAAATACAATAGAAGTGATTCGGTTTGTATTAATTCCAACAATTGTGCTTGCTTCTCTATTTTGAGCAACTGCTCTAATCGCTTTACCAGTTTTGGTACGATTAATAAATAAATAAAGAAATAGTATTAGTAAAATGCTGCTAAATAATAAATATAATCTTAGATTAGTAATACTAACCCCTAGAAAAGAATAAACCTGATTATATTCTGATGGAATAATGATTTGATCCGGACTAAAAATGATTGTAAGGCCATTATCGATAACCATCATCAATCCAAGAGCAATGATAAATGCATTAATAGGAGGTGCATTTTTTACAGGACGATAGGCAATTCTCTCAAGCAGTATACCTACCAAAGCAGCAAATATCATGCTAATTACGATTGATAATAATAGATGTAAATTATATTGAGAAGTTAGGATATAACTAAAGTAGCCCCCTATAACTGCTACAGATCCATGAGCGAAATGTGGTATTTCTAAGATACCATATATAATGGAAAGTCCCATCGCAATGAGCACATAGAAACTTCCGATTACCAGACCATTTAATAGTTGTTGCGTTAATTCTACCAAGTTCCAAGCACCACCCTTCCCATTACTACTTATTCTGGTTAATTAATGTAGACATGTATTCAGAGTACTGTTTAGCATCAGTTTCAACATCCGCAATATATTCCCATTTTCCATCATTCCATTGAATTTCAACATTCTTTACATAACCCTGACCATTTTCGTCAAACATTTTCCCATCAATCGGAACATATAAGCAAGCCAAATCCGACGGAGGCTCCATATTTCTAATAGCTTCACTCACTTTATCAACATCTAGACTTCCAGCCTTTTCTAAGCCGGCCTTTAATACATAAACAGTATCGTATCCATAAATCGCGGCCGTATTTGGAGACTTACCATACCTCTCCTGATAATTTTCCACAAATTTAAGCCCACTTTCATTAAGGGCACCTTGTGTAGCCCCAATAATACGAACTTCCATAACATCCTTCATTTGGTCGTTTGAGGCAACTTTAAGATATTGTTCTTCTGAACCACCCGCTTCTGTAATTATTTTTCCGGTATAGCCCAATTCCCGAGCTTGACGAATAACAAATGCTACTTGTTCTGCATATCCAGGTGTGTATATTACATCTGGTTTTAAGTTAATTAATTTGGTAAGTTGCGTATACATATCCTGGTCACCAAGACTAAAACTTTCCTCTCCTATTATGGTTCCACCATTAGCGGTATAGTTGGTTTTAAAATGTTTATAGACCTGCTCATAATAGCTGTCTTTCAACTGCCCAAGAACGGCAACCTTTTCATATCCTTGTTCTGCAAAAAATGTTCCAGTCGATGCACCATTTACTCCTCCAGGGGAGCGTACTCGGAAAATGTTACTTACACCTTGCATTGTGATATTTTGATCCCCTGCATTTCCTACAATCATCAAAGCATCCTCAGATCCTATCATTTGTGCAACTCCCATAGTCGGCGTACTGCTAGCCCAACCTACAATGAATTTTACTCCATCTCTGTCAATTAATTTTCTTACCGAGGAAATAGCTTCACTTGCATCTCCCTTATCGTCATATGAATTTAGTTTTAGCTTATATTGTTTATCGCCAACCCTAATCCCGCCATCTTCATTTATTTCATCGACAGCCATTTTTATTGCTTCATTTTGTGCTGCACCGTAAATTGATGCAGGACCAGTGAGTGAATCTACTTCACCTATTACTAAAACATTCTCTCCATTCCCACTAGAATTACTACTACAAGCCGATAAAACTAAACTAATCAAAATAAATGTCACAAGTGTGAACCAACTAATTTTCCTCATATTGGCCTCCTTCTATACCCCAAGATAAACTTGTTTTACTTTTTCGTTTTCTATTAAATCTTTCCCTGTGCCTTCAATAACTATTTTACCAACGTCAAGAACATATGCATTATCCGCGATTGCTAATGCCATACTAGCATTCTGCTCAATAAGTAATATTGTTGTACCTTCGCTATTAATCTCCTTTATTATTTTCATTACCTCCTCTACCATTAGAGGAGCGAGCCCCCATGATGGTTCATCCAAAATCAAAAGTTTTGGCCTAGCCATCAAAGCTCTTGCAATTGCCACCATTTCCTGCTCACCGCCACTAAGAGTTCCCGCTCTTTGATTCGCTCTTTCACCAAGGCGTGGAAAGCGATCGAACATTCTTTCAATATCCTTTTTAATTTCCTTTTTATCTTTTCGCGCGAATGCACCCATTTCTAAGTTTTCAGTCACTGTCATTTCAGGGAAAAGCTGCCTCCCCTCAGGACATAAAGAAATTCCAAGTGCTGCCATTTTATTAGGTGATAGGCTTGATAAATTATTATCTAAAAATAAAAGCTCACCTTGCTGTTTGGAAATCAGTCCCATTATTGCTTTTATAATAGAGGATTTCCCTGCCCCATTAGAACCAATTAAGACAGTAATTTCCCCCTCTTTCACAGTAAAATCTACTCCATGTACAACCTCAATTCCCTTATAAGCAACTTTTAGACCTTTAACCCTAAGAAGCATCATTTTTCCTCCCAAGATACGCCTGTATTACGGCCGGGTGGTTTTGAATCTCCATTGGTATTCCATCAGCTATTTTTTCCCCAAAATTAAAAGCTACAATTCGGTCACATAGATTCATAATTAAATGCATATGATGTTCAATGACGAGAACAGATGTTCCTTTATCTCTGATTTTTTGCACCATATTAATCAGTTCTTGTTGTTCCTCCCTTGATGTTCCAGCAGCTGGCTCGTCTAATAATAGGAGTTTTGGGGAACGGGCTAATGCAATTCCTATCATTAATTTCCGCTGTTCTGACGATGCAATATTCTTAGCTAACTCCTTTTTACGGAATTGTAGTCCAATTAATTTTAGAACTTCTTCCACCCTTTGTGATGCAGTTTCTTCCTGTTCATGATATTTTTTTCCTCGAAAAAGACAATTTAAGAAGCCCGTATTTACTCTAGAAAATAGTCCGAAAAGAATATTTTCTTCCACCGTTCTCTCTGATAATAAACTTGTAATCTGGAAGGTTCGGGATATTCCTTTATATACTATTTCGTGAGGCGAGCCGTCAGAGATAATCTCATTATTAAATTTAACAGTGCCCTCTGTAGGTTTTAGGAAACCAGTTATTATATTAAACATAGTAGTTTTTCCTGAACCGTTTGGACCAATCAGACCAAGAATTTCTCCTTTTTTCATTGTAAAGGAAACGGCATTAACTGCCGTTAACCCTCCAAATTTTTTAGTAACTCCCTCGATTTCAAGCATAATTTTCCTCCCCGTATTATAACCAGTTAATATTCACTTAAAATACTATTAAATGAGTGAAATTTTATAAATTATAAACTTTTTTGGCATTTTCATAGAATATTTTATTCCTTGCATCTTGACGTAGAAGTTTTAAAATCTCAGTCGGTACATCCCCGTCCCAATGAGGATAATCACTTGAAAATAATAAGAAATTTTCTGCATCAATCATATCAAGCAACATAATTAAATCTTTTGGATTTTGTGGTTCTTCAATTGGTTGTGTAGAAAAATAACAATGATCACGTATATATTCACTTGGAAGCCTTTTTAACCAAGGAACCTCTGAACGCAATCCTTTGTAATTTTTATCTAGCCTCCACATTAAATGCGGTAACCATGCTATTCCACCTTCTTTAATAATTACTTTTAAATCTGGAAACTTTTCAAATACTCCTTCGCAAACTAAACTTACTAAATGGGTCATCGAGGCTTGTGGTGCGCATGTATGCCATTCTAAATAAGTTGATGGATAACCTGCAGCAGTTGGTCCAGCTGAACTTCCTATTCCTTCCCCTCCTATATGTGTAGCTACAGGGAGTCCATGTCTATGAGCCGCCTCATAGATTGGATGATATTGACGCTGACCTAATGGAGAACGCGTTCCCGTATTTATTAGGACTTCTACCATATCTGGATGACCAGCAAGTCTATCTATTTCTCTGGCCGCCTGCTGGGGATCTAAGGTGCACACAAAAATTGCAGCTTTAAATGATTTATGTCGGGGAAGCCATTCTTCAATTACATAGTCGTTGTATGCTGAACATATCGCGGCTGTATAATCAGGGTTGTGTAACGATGAAATAGTTAAAGTATCAGCACCGGTAAGTATTGCATATTCCATGTTAAATGGTTCAATTAGGTCCTTAACCAAATAGTCTGGGTCAGAAGCTGCTGGTCCGCCAGTTGGAGGCATACAGTCTCGGCGTTTTACTCCAACCGGACTTCCATAACCATGTACTAGAATACCTAGATCTCCTGCAAAAAGTACCTTAGATCTCCACGGTTCTGGAAGGTACTCTGCTAAAACTAAAGGATGTGCAAAATCATTGTGTACATCAATATCTATAACCTTTTGCTTTTTTTTCAATTCTTTTTCCATCTTACTATTCAATACTGTACTCACTATTTATCCCCCCTAATAATTAAAGACTGATCCAAACTTTTCCCTCTTTTATATTGACCTTATATGTTCTTGTTCTTACCCTTTCACTAAATAATGATTTTCCAGTTTTTATATCAAATTCCCAGCCATGCATTGGACAACGTAATATCTCTCCTTCTCTTCCAAATTCATAATCGTATACTCGAGAAGGAAGAGTGGTCCCACAAACTCGACCTTTACATAACTGTGCACCCTCGTGAGGACATCTATTATACAAGGCAAAAAATTCGTCTTTTATTCTATAAATCCCAATATTGCGCCCCTCAACATTAACGATGACATGTTTACCATCAGGTATACTTTCAACATCAGCAACAAAATGTTCACTCATTGTTATCCTCCTTATTTATTAAGCGTTTACAAAACTAGCATGCTACCAAATTAAGAGTTTTTTTATAAGTGGTAAATGTTAATAAATATTTTATCGTTTTTAACATAATAACCTCCTTTACATTGTTATATTGGTTATTGTATCATTGATTTAATATTTTTTGTTTTAAGAAATTTCCGATTTTTTATACGAAATTCCGCTAAAATTATGAGGTGTTATCATGAAATCACTTGCTGAAATTGAACCATATGTAAGACAAATGGTTCGTTGGAGATATCACGGTAGTAAGTTAGAAACAACTAGAATTGGTTACTCCTATGGACTCCACTTATTTATTGAAGGAAACGGCTTTATGAATATTAACAAAAAAATTTATAAAGTAGAAAAATATACACTAATATTCATACGTCCTGGACAAGTCCATTCCTTTCTTCATGATAAAAATACATCTCTTGAATCCTATAGTATTTATTTCGATTTGTGGATGCAGCCTACCAAGGCGTTACCACGTCATGTTTTTTTTCCAGATACACCCATCCTATCTTTAATGACAAAAACGGAGCCTTGTGAGGAATTAGATCGGATACCAATAAGAACCTGTTTAAAGTCTTTTCCCGATTTGGTTGAACTTTTTTTACAACTCGATAACTCATCAAAATTAAACTTTTACAGTGAAGAAATTACTAACAGTTTGATGTACACACTTATATTAAACTTGTACAACATTATACAGAACAAGGAACCACGTGATTATCGAATTTTACAAATAATGAATGAAATGGAGCGTTTTCCAGAGCGTAATCTTAGTTATGAGGAATGGTGTATAAAATGCAATTTGGAAAAATCACATTTTTATAAACTCTTTAAAAAAGAAACCGGAAAATCGCCTAAGCAATACCTTCTTTCAATAAAAATGAAAAAGGCTGCTATACTTCTAAACGAAAGTCGTAAATCAATCACCTTTATTTCGGAGCAATTAGGGTACGATTCAATTCACTATTTTTCAAAACAATTTACTGAATTTTACGGGATATCCCCTACAGCCTATCGCAAAAGGAATAATAACTATTAATTAGTCACACTTGTATATTACTCATTAAAATAACGACAACTAATTAGATTAAAAATATTCAAATGCCCTTATAATTTAATAAATTAACAATTTAGGACTTAAATATTTGGCATTGAGCAAGAACTAAAGTTCCTGAAAAAAGTACGAATAGAATAAATCGTGGCCATAAAAAGAAAGAACCAACAAAAACCTAATTAATTGTCAATTTGATGTCTAATTCAAACTCTTCTCAAACTCTGTTGGTGCTCCCGAAAAAGTTTTATGATATATTCTGTACATACAACTTCGAATAGAATATATATACTTAAATTATTTTTGTAAAAAAAATACACAAATTAGATTTATACATTGAGAGAGTGTTTTTTTATGAGAAGGCAAACAGGCTATTTTATTACCTTTATTTTGTTACTGCTATTTTTGTTTATGTTATACAAAGTGCATAGTGAGTTGAAGAATACGAAGGGCTTTACAGCAGTTCTAGATGAGGAAATTCCAATTGATGATGTTGGGTTAACACAAACAAGCTACATGAAGGACACCACAGGAAATGTGATTTCAGAGATCCGTCATCATGAAAATCGGATAATAATACCAGCTGAAGAGATTCCGCAAATTGTGAAGGATTTGTTTATTACCATTGAGGATCAGCATTTTTATGAGCATGTAGGTTTTGATATTTCCGGAATTGGTCGAGCAGCTCTCATTAACCTGCAGAATGACTCAATTGATCAAGGAGGCAGTACCATCACCCAGCAGCTCGCCCGAAATCTCTATTTAACAAATGAAAAAACCTATAATCGTAAATTAAGTGAGCTCTTGTATTCGTATCAATTAGAACGAACTCTTACAAAAGAGGAAATTTTAACGTTGTACATTAACGCGATTTACTTTCAAAATGGAGCATATGGAATTGAAACGGCTTCCCAGCTTTATTTTAACAAGTCGATTAAGAATGCGACATTAGCACAAATAGCCTTTTTATGTGCAATTCCGAATAATCCATCTCTCTATAATCCGGTTACGCATTTTTCAAATACGAAGGATAGGCAGGAACGTATTTTACAAAGTTTGGTAAAGGCAGGTACCATCACTGCTGAAGAATATGAAAAGGCCGTACAGGAACCGATTGAGCTTGCCATGAGTGAAAAAATCGACCTTTATCCAGATTATACAACCTATATTTATCATGAGTTTGAAAAATTAATAGCTGAAAAAGAAGGCTTTACTGAAAAGCTCAATTCGGCTGCTGATAGCGAAATTGAAGATCTTCGAAAACGGCTAGATACTAAGGTAAAAGAGGTTCTTGAGTCCGGAATCATCGTTGAAACAGCGTTAAATTCAACTGTACAAACAGAAGCCATACAAGCTCTCAAGCGCCATTTGCCATATGATAATGTTCAAGGAGCCGCAGCGGTTATCGACAATAGGACGAATCAAATCGTCGCTATCGTTGGCGGAAAAAACTATGAAAAATTTTCGTTCCATCGCGCCTTTCAAGCGTTTCGACAACCAGGCTCCGTGATTAAGCCATTGCTTGTTTATGCGCCTTATTTTGATCAAACAGGTTCCTCCATTTCACAGACGGTTAATGCTAATAACTATTGTAAAAATGGGTATTGCCCGCGAAATTATGGGGGCGGACAATATGGAAATGTTGGCCTGCGAACAGCTTTTAAATATTCGTACAACACCCCTGCAGTTAGATTGCTTGAAAGAACTGGGATTGAACATGCGTTTTCGTATTTAGACAAGCTTCATTTTTCAAATGTTGTGAAAGAAGATCATCATTTACCAGCAGCCATAGGTGGGTTTACATATGGAATGTCTCCACTAGAGATGACAAATGCCTTTGCAACATTTGCAAACAATGGACAATTTATTCAAGCTCGGGGCATTACAAGGGTAACTGATTTACAAGGAAATATTCTTTATGAATGGGATGAACAACCAGTTGCGGTATGGAGTGAATCTACTAATCAAAAGGTAAGAACCTTGCTTGAGGATGTTGTTAAATCAGGAACAGGTAAACCTGCTTATTTTTCAAGTAGTTATATCGGTGGAAAAACTGGAACGACGAATGATGTAAAAGACCTTTGGTTTATCGGTCTCACGGATCACTATACCGCAGGTGTGTGGGTTGGAAATGATCAAAATAAAAGCATTTCCTATATGGAATCACGAAAACCCCAAATGGTTATTTGGAAGGATATGATGAAAGCGAGCCATTAAAAGATGTGCTCGCTTGCTTTTTAAATGGGTAAACTTGCAATGATACCGTTGTATAACTGAATGCTTACATAGGTAACCGTCATAAAAAAGGTAAACCAACTTAGGGTATGAAAAAAGACGAGCCCAATCAGTCCACCAAAGGTTAATGTGTCCTGAATTTTATAAACAAAGAAAATAAAATAACCAAGTGTTGCTAATAAAAGCACAAGCACAATCCCGTAGAAGGATTGGACAAACGCTAATGATAGTGTACCTCCACCGAGATAGAAAAAAGATCCCGCCCGTATTTTCGGCAAGCTTTCCCCCTTGCTATCCTTTGTGAAAAACAATAGAGATAGCTCAAGCAATGTATTGGCAATTAATTTTAAGGCAGCAAACACCATGAAATAGAATAAGAAAAACACAAAAAAGATCGCAAAGTTAATCCACGTTGGTGAAAAAAACTCCTGCATCCCACGGTAAATTCCGATTTGTTTTAATAACTCTAACGTTTTTAATTCCGTTAAAATCGCAAGCGAAACACTAAATAGGATAATAGAAATGAGTGGAAAGTAACTTGTAAAATAGGTATTTTTCATTTCGATTCCTCTGTTTTTTTATTAAATTACTTTTTCGATTGTACCATACATTTTTTGTAGTAAATCTATTTTTTTAAAATACATATAGAGTAAATGCTACTTTTTGAGGAAAGAGGGGTTCTATGAAAAAAGGGTTTTTATTTATTTTGCTTGTTTGTGGTTTCGTATTTTTCACGTTCGTAAGTTCTGCCGGTGCTTCAGGGGAATCAAATTTTACAAAAGCAGTAAATGAGAAATTAAAGGAAATTAATTATTATGATAACGGGTCTGCAAAAGTAGTCAATTCCATTTCAAAGGAAACCGAAATCACCAAGATTGTAACAGCAGATGATCCAGAGACAAAGGAAAACGAAGAGGAAATCGATACTTATACAGCAAATGTCGTAGTGGGGCATGTGTCGTATAAACTAAAACGCGACAGCATTTTCTATATCCAAAAGCATGAATTTTTTTACTATGATGTCGACAATCAGGAATTTCTCATGCTAGGAAACTTCCCTGAAGATCAAGAAATTAATTCCCTTTTTACCGATTATATGGACGCAGGCTATAAGGGTGGACTTACGTTAACATCAAACTTATTATTCAGCTTATTTGTGATTCTAGGATTCCTTGTCGTGCCAATGCTAACCATGATGTTCCATAACAAAGCCATTCCAGTTCCTATGGTACGAAATAATAGCTTGATGTAGGATGAGATATTTTTCTCATCCTTTTTTTGAAGCGATTAGCTCTTGAGTCAAGCCAATCGCTTCGGCAGTGAATACCCTGCTGTCACCTTATGTTCTTTTATCAACGAACAATTCGAATATATTCACGAGGCTTAAATTTTGGATAAATCGTTGTTTCCTCCGTTTGTGAAGGATCGATTGTTTGTATGTGAAATTGATTTTCTACTTGTCTTTCAACATATTCTCTTTTTGTTTGTTCATGGATGATCCACGTACCAATAAACAGGATGGCAAAAATAGCGATGGCCAGTACTCCCTTTTTTGCGTTCACAAAACATCACCTCTTGCAACTAGCATTCATTTTAGTAGGAATTTTTATACAAAAAGAAGAAAAAAACAGCGAGGACTTTTAATCTCCTCGCTGTTTACATTTGCTGGTTGCTATATGGGGTGATTCTGCCCTACCTTTGAAAAATAGTTCCCTAGTTCTTTGGAACAATTCCCTTACCTGTAATAATTGTGACCTAACTTCCTTTAATTGTTCCTTAACCCAAATTGGAGTTATTTTTTCAATTTTATTACAGCCATGGTGCAGCGTGATACGCAAATGAGGTTTTCTTCTTCATCAACGATTTTTATGTCCCAAACCATTGTTGTTTTCCCTTTATGAAGTGGGATACCGATTGCTTTTACAACCCCGTCTCTTTTTGCACGAATATGATTAGCGTTAATTTCAAGTCCGACACAACCTTCTGTATCTTTGTCAACGAGATTGTATGCACCGACACTTGCAACCGTTTCTGCCAAGGCAACAGATGCACCACCGTGTAATACGCCAAATGGCTGACGAGTACGCTCATCTACCGGCATAGTTGCAATTACCCGCTCTGGTGTTACTTCTTCAATTGTAATCCCCAATGCTTCGATTAATGTATTTTTTATCATGTTTCTCCTCCCAATCTTGGTTATCTATTTTCGAATTCCTGACAATGATATAGAAAGAAGTTTATCATCATCTTCCTTCGGATTCCCGCGCCCATCCTTGTTATTTGTTATTGTATAAAGTGTGTTTTCTTCAATAAAGACATCCCTCATCCTGCTGTTAATGTCGAGAATGACTTCAATCTTTCCTGTCGCAATTTCATAGCTTCTCACCTTGGAGCCGCGCAATGTGGCAATATAAAGCTTGCCGTTTGCATAATCAATGCCCGAAGGGGCCCATGTTTCCTCACCCGTATGAAAAATCGGCGTGACCATGTTGGAATCTGTTTCACTTCCTTCGATAATTGGCCAGCCATAATTCTTGCCTGGTTCTATCAAATTAATCTCATCATGGGCGCTTTGTCCATGCTCAGTACTGTATAAAGCTCCTTTTTCATCCCACGCTAGCCCTTGTGGGTTTCTGTGACCGTATGTGTAGACATATGAATCCGGAAAGGGGTTGTCATTTGGGATCGAGCCATCTAGGTTCAACCGCAAAATTTTTCCAGCTAGACTTGTTAAGTCTTGTGCATTTTGCGGGTCTCCTGCATCTCCAGTAGTAACATAAAGCTTTTGATCAGGTCCTATTTTAATTCGGCCGCCATTATGAATTCTTCCTCCTGGAATACCTTCAAGCAATACCCTTTTTTCCACCCAAGTAGTGCCGTTTCTTTCCACATGGATGACGCGATTAAAAACTTTTTCATTTTCTTGGTATGTATGATACATAAAGACGCTGTTTGAGGTTTGAAAATCTGGTGCAAGAGTAAAGCCTAAAAGGCCTCCCTCCCCTTCCTGCAAAATTTCTTTTTGAAGCTTTAATTGCTGGGGAGTTACCTTTCCAGATGTCTCTTCGATTTCAGATAATTTACCAATCCGTTCAGGAATGAAGAAGCTTCCATCTGTTTTTGTAATCATCCATGGTATCGTCAGATTTGAAGCAATAATAGTTGGGTTTGAAACGGTTTCTTGTACAGGCTCCTCAAAGTTTTTTTCCACTGAGCAGCCAACAGTTATGATGAATAGGAGAAACAAGGACAGCTTTTTCAAGATTCGTTCACCCTCTCAATGCGAAAGCTTTCGGAGCTTTCGATTCCTTCTTATTTTAACCATTATATATCCCATTAGCGCTGTTACAGCTACACCAATGGCAATATCGTAATATTTAATAAACGCTTCAATGAATTCTTCCCCTGCATAATATCCGACTGCAAAAATCAAGGAAACCCAAATAAGAATAGCCGTGTACAGGGTAGATGCGAATTTTAGAAAAGAGAATTTACTAAAGCCAAACAAGAACGGAAATAAAATACGAAAGCCTGGAACAAAGTAGCAAAACAACAATGCGAACGTATTGTACTTTTCAATAATGGATAATGCACGAGCAATCTTCTTTCTCGTTTTGTTTTGTTTAGTAAGGAGGAGAACCATCGCATGTCCTGTAAAGCGCCCAATTACATAGCTTGTTGTGACAGCCGTTAGAATTCCCAGGTAAGTCACCATAAAAATCTTCCAAGGTACAAAAACATCCTCAGCAGCAAAAAATCCTATCGTGGATACAATCACTTCATTGGGAATCGGAATCACAAATGCACCTACCCATAACCACAAATAAAGTCCCATATATCCATTTTCCTGAATGATTGATACAAGTTCATTTATATCCATTCTATCCCGCCTTCACCGGCTGCGCAGTTAATTATAGATACTTATCCTTATCTATTATAAGATTAAATGGATATTATTAGAAACTTTTTTGTAATTTATATAAGGGAGAGAAAATCGTGGAGAAACCCATCGTGATTATTACCGGTGCATCGAGTGGATTTGGTCTATTAAGTGCAATCGAATTTTTAAAAAAGGGATTCTTTGTTGTGGCGACCATGAGGAATTTACATAAAAAAGAACAGATACTGAATCAAATCAATGATTTAACCTTAAAAGAGAATCTTATTTTTTGTCAGTTGGATGTGTCAGATGCTTATTCTTTACAAGCATTTCAACTAACACTTCAAAAGCTTGGGCGAGTCGATGTTTTGTTAAATAACGCCGGATTTGCTACAGGTGGATTTGCCGAAGAAATATCAATATCTGAATACAAAGAACAATTTGAAACGAATTTCTTCGGGCTGATAGAAGTGACTAAGCTAGTGCTCCCCTTTATGAGACAGCAACGATCTGGAAAAATCATAAATCTCAGTAGCATTAGTGGACAAATTGGATTCCCAGGCCTCTCCCCTTATGTTGCGTCTAAATACGCCTTAGAAGGCTGGTGTGAATCGTTACAGCTTGAGATAAGACCTTTCGGTATCCATGTAGCCCTTATTGAACCTGGGTCGTTTCAAACAAATATTTGGAGCAGTGGTAAAAAAATCGCCACAAAATCAACGCTTCCCACATCTCCTTATTATGAAATGATGAAAAAAATTGAAGCAAGACTTGAAAATAATCATGCATCCTATGGGAACCCAATTGAAGTTGCAAAATTCATCGTTAAGCTCGCTTTAAAGCCTTCCTTAACAAAACTTCGCTATCCGATTGGAAAAGGGACAAGATTGTCCATTCTTCTTAAAAATTCATTACCTTGGAAGATGTGGGAGGCAGTTGTTTTTAGAATGCTTGGCATTCAGAGGAAATAAGGCTTAAGTATTAATCAAAATGCACCTTATCAAAAAATTAACATATATTGTAAGAGAATTTTTGATAAGGAGGTCTATCGTTGTACCATTATCCGTTTATCTATGGACGTCAAGGACCACCAAGAACTGTTTTGTATCCAGGGTATTACTCAAACATCACAAGTCATACCATATTTCCTGACCCAGTTCCGTATTATCCATACACAGATTATCGTAAGTTTCCAGAAGTTGACCCGACACTATTTAAGGAATCAGCAACAGAAATGAGAATTCTTATGAAAGATGCCAGCCTAATCCTTTCTAAATTAGCTGAATCAAGGCAGTTTGCGAAAGAAGTAATGGCAGCTGCTCAGGCATCAAATGATAAGGAAGTAGATCGTCTGCTAAAATCAACAGGTATTCAGTCGAAAGTTAAAGCGACCTTTAATCCTGATGGTTTAAATCTTCAATTAGAAGCTAGTGTAAAAGGCTCCAAATCCAGTCTTTTAACAATTGCATTAAGATGGCGATGATAAACACTTATTTAGAGCGAGGGTAAAAATTTGCCTATCGTTCTTTTTTTAATTACAAGAATGAAATGATTATGGTTTAGGACATGATAAATCACGAGGAGGTAAAAACAATGAAAGATAGAGACAGAGACACACTAAGATATATTCAAAGCAAGGACGAACAGCTCGTGAATCAACTCGATCCTGAGCTTGATCTTCGAAATATAAATTTCGCAACTGGCGAAAATGAGTATCTAAACGAACGCTATGATGATTTTTCGATTGATCACTAACAAGCATTACATGGAGGAAGTTAAATGGCCAAAAACGAAAAACTAAACGAAGAAGCAGCAATGAATAATAACTTAACTTCATCTACGTATTCAAAGAGTAAAACTGCAAAGAAAAAGAAAAATGGGGCAAAGTAGGTTGTGCCCCGTTTTTAGTTGGATTCATTTGAAATTTCTTCTAACCTGTTTAAAGCTTCGTCTTTATCAAACGAAGAATACCACCTAAAATTAGCTTCATCTAAAATACGATAATGTTGACTTATGACATTTTGTTGGAGACGAAATCTCCCTTCTTTTTTAAGGTCCTTCCACCACACTTTACCACCCATTGTACGTTCTTTCGCACGATCAATTCCGTTTCGTCCAATAATTTCAATAACATCTACAGGGTCCCCCCCTAATGTTGTTTGAATGATCTCACTATCGCGAAATAATGCACAAACGGCTACGATACATGTCCAACCCGCTTGAATTCTTCCCTTTTCAATTTGTACTAACGTCTTTTTTGAAATCCCCAAAACTTCAGCCATTTTATCCTGTGTATATCCTTTTTCAATCCGGACTAGCTTCATTTTTTCAGATATCATTTGCGTTAATTGTTCCTTGTCCATCGAAATCACCTATTTCACCTTTCACCTTCTCTTTTACAAAGAGAAAGTCAAAAACCTTAGTGTAATTTTACACTAAGGTTTATAAGTTCGCAATTTTTCCTACGGATAACCAAGGGATTAATAAATTAATTTCAAACCACTTATAAAAATAATGATCCCTATAACCGTTTGCAATGGTTTCATCGGAACCTTTGCTGACAATGAACTTCCAATAATTACTCCTGGAATTGAACCACAGAGTAAATTTGTAACTAAGAGAAAGTCAACATTCCCAAAGCCAACGTGAAAAAGACTGCTCACCGTGACTAAAATAAATGCATGTGCGATATCTGTTCCAACTAATTCAGAGGCTCGTAATCGATAAAATAATAACATCGCTAGTGCAAAAAGCGACCCAGAACCAACGGAGGTTAATCCGACTATAAAACCAAGAATTGCACCTAGGAGTATAGTGGCTTTTGCTTTATCCTCAATGGGCTTTAGACTGTAGGAGCTCTGTGAAAAACGAGAACTGAATAATGTTTTGATCACGGTTGCAATTGCAACCATCATTAGTACATACCCGAGTGCGTGCTTCACAATTTCTCCTTGCAGGAGTTTATCTCCCCCAGCAAAATGTAATGTAACTACCGCTATAATGGCACTAGGAACACTGCCGATAGCCAAATATTTTACTAGCTTAAAATTTATTGTTTTCTGCCGAAAATGCTGGACAGATCCAAAAAATTTTGTGATTGAGTTATAGACAAAATCTGTTCCTACTGCAATTAGCGGGTTTATTCCGATCAGGATTAAAAATGGGGTTAATAATGCCGCTCCACCTACACCTGTTAATCCAACCAAAAAACCGACAAAAAGGCCCATTAATACAATTCCAATACTCATTCCGACCGCTCCCAACATTTTCGGATATGGGCATTATATTTACAGGACATCCCTTTTGACACATTTTTCTTGCTTTGGACAGCAAAGATATTTTTTAACTATAACAATTTGACTAGTACGGATTGCTTTTTTAAACATTTGAAATTGAAAAAGAAAACTTCTACAAATATTTTATCAACGAGTTCATAATGATATGACTCGATAAATTGGTTTTTCTTTGTTAACTTGTTTCATTTTTTTGTTGACATATAAATAATCTTGCTTTACCATTTTGTTAACTACAATAAAGTGGAGGTTAACATATAATGACAACAGTTTCGAAACCACGTATCCGAGCATTAGAAATTACATATATCGGGATGTTTGCAGCCCTCATGGCAATAGGTGCTAACATTACATCAATGGTACCGTTTTTACAGGTTGCAGGGGTTCCATTAACGATGCAAACCTTTTTTGCTGTATTAGCAGGGCTTTTACTTGGGAGCCGATTAGGAGCCATTTCAATGATTGTATATATGCTCATTGGGCTTGCAGGAGCACCTGTTTTTTCAGGCTTTGAAGCAGGAGTAGCCCCCATCATTGGAAGTACGGGTGGATTTATTATTTCTTTTATTGCAACAGCCTTTTTCGCCGGAAAAGTAATTGAACATTCAAATGGAGCACCAACATTAAAGACATTCATGTTCGCTGCGTTTGTTGGTCTTTTCATGAATTATTTCATTGGAACAAACTATATGTATTTCGCATTAAACTTTTGGTTAGAGGTTAAAATGAGCTACGGAGCTGCTTGGGCAGTAATGGCTTGGTTTATTGTTAAGGATCTTGCTTTTACTATATTTGCTGCAGTTATTTCTCCTAGAATATATCGTGCCGTAACTAGAAATGCAGTGAATCCAATTTCAACAAAAGCCTCTTAAATTAAAAATGCCCCACGAAGTTTTCGTGGGGCTGTTCTTTATAGGACAATTGCTGCAATCCAGCCGAATATGATCAGTGGAATATTATAGTGTAAAAATGTCGGTACACATGTATCCCAAATATGATTATGCTGACCATCCACATTTAATCCAGCAGTTGGACCAAGCGTACTATCTGAAGCTGGAGAACCGGCATCACCTAATGCTGCAGCTGTACCAAAGATGGCAATTGTCGCCATAGGGCTAAATCCTAGCTCCATGCATAACGGTATAAAAATAGTTGCAATGATTGGAATGGTTGAAAAAGAAGATCCAATCCCCATAGTAACTAATAGACCTACAATCAGCATCATTAACGCTGCAAGTGATTGATTTCCATTCATTAGAGCTGCTGACTGCTTTACAAGCTCTTCAACATCTCCTGTTGCATTAATTACAGCTGCAAACCCAGAAGCTGTGATCATAACGAAACCAATGAATGCCATCATTTTCATCCCGCCAGTGATCACTTCATCAGCTTGACTCACTTTCATTGAGCCACTGAAATAAAGCACTGTGATACCAGCTAATGCTCCCAGAATCATGCCATCTACATCATAAATTTGTGAAAGTGTTAACTGTACACCTAATGTCACTAACACAGAAAGAAAAGCGAAGGTAATACTCTTTTTAGTATAATTTGTTTTTGTATTTGAGTCGTTTGTTATTTCAATTGTTTTATATTGTTTCGGCTTACGGTAAGAAAAAAAGATGGCGACAAGTAATCCAACAACCATCCCTGCGGTTGGGATCAACATGGCGACTGGAATGTCTCTTTTGGTTACCTCTAATCCACTCTCAAGCATATACTGTTGTAAGAGCCCATGGAAAATCTCGCCGAATCCGACCGGTAGTGCAATATAAGGCGCTGTTAAACCAAATGTAATAACGGTAGCGACCAATCGACGATCAATTTCAAGCTCATTAAATACCTTTAATAAAGGTGGGATTAAAATAGGAATAAATGCAATATGAACAGGTACAAGATTTTGAGATGAAATAGAAATGGCTAAAATGATAAGGATAATCAAAACCTTTGAATAGGTTTTACGTTTGCTATCTCCTTGCTGCCCAACCATTTTTATTGCAAGATCCACCATTGCATCTGGTAATCCTGTTTTCGAAATGGCTACTGCAAAACTGCCGAGTAGTGCATAGCTTAATGCAACTGTGGCATTTCCGCCTAATCCATCCGTAAACGCTGAAACAGTCGTTGCGACATCAAGACCACCGGTAAGTCCTCCGACAATCGCCCCCACTGCAAGAGCAACTACTACATTGATACGACATAAACTTAAAATTAGCATAACAAGCACGGCTATAACAACTGCATTCATGGTGTGAACTCCTTCTTGTAGAAATTTATTTACTCTTGCTTTAGTTTGTTAAATTGGTAGAGAGCTAAATTCCTAAACTACATTATCATAGGTTAGCTGAAAACGTCAATGGAATTTTTTTGTGAGAGAGGGTGTTTGGTAGGGATAAATAAAAGAAGCCTACTCTTTGGTAGACTTCCTAGTAATTATTCTTTTGTTTCGCCAAATCTTTCTACTAAAGTTGCAAGCGTACGGACCATAACCCCAGTTGCCCCTGCAGGTCCTAGGTTATGAGCAGATGTAGTTGTTGCTGTACCAGCAATATCCAGGTGTACCCAAGGTGTATCCTCTGCAAATTCACCAAGGAAAGTACCGGCAAAAATCGCATGACCGTCACGGCCTGGGGAATTATTCAAATCTGCCACCTGGCTTTTACGGACACGCTTTTTATGGTTTTCTGTAATAGGTAGGCGCCAGATTGGTTCACCGGCTTCGATTGAAGCTTCTAACACTTCTTCAAAGAAGTCTTCATTATTTGTCATTGCACCCGTTATATCATTTCCTAATGCTACAATCACTCCACCCGTTAATGTTGCGACATCAACTAAATAAGAGGCCCCATGGAACTTCGCATATGTAATCCCATCTGCTAACGCAAGACGACCTTCTGCATCTGTATTTAGAATTTCGATGGTTTTGCCATTCATTGAAGTCACGACATCGTCCGGCTTAAAGGCTTCACCACTGATCATGTTATCGGTTGATGGGATGACAGCAATAACATTCTTTTCAGGTCGAAGCTCGCCAATAATTTCCATCGCACCTAATACAGCTGCAGCACCACCCATATCCGACTTCATACCAACAATGCCGTCCTTTGGCTTGATCGAATAACCGCCTGTATCAAAGGTAATCCCTTTTCCGACCAGACCTACGACATCCTCCCAGTCTTCTTTACCTTGATATTTAAGGACAATCATTTTGGGTGGCTCTACTGAACCTTTATTTACCGCTAAAAGTGCACCCATACCCAGTTTTTCCATGTCTTCTTTTTCGAGGATTTCTATCTCAAACCCATACTTTGTTCCTATTTCAGTTGCATAATTTGCTAAATCTGTTGCGGTTAGCATATTTCCTGGAAGATTAACAAGTGTTCTTGCGGAGTTTGTACCTTGTCCATATGCATATCCTACTGTTAAACTTGCCTCAACCTCATCTGCATCAGCATCTGTATATATGACAACATTTTCAACTTTCTTTTCTGGTTCGTTTGATTTTTGCTTATAATCAGCAAAATGATAGGTAGACAATGCAAGTGCTTCCCCAAATGCGTGAGCAACATCATGAACACCTACCGCTTCTGTTACAAAGGAATCTAAACCAACGGCGAAGCTTCCAATTTTTGCATCATCAATTTCTTTAACAGCCTTTCCGAAGGCTTCTCTTAGTGATTCGAAGGATTGCACATCTTCCTTTCCCAGTCCGAGAAAATATACACGTTTGATAGGAGCCTTTCCTAAAGTATGTACTTTTGAAACGATATTTTGCTTTGTTGATATATCTCCTTCTTTTAAAAGCACTGTAATTTGACCGTCTACTAAAGAATCTAATTCTTGTGTTAGCCCGGTTGTCTTTTGATTTTTCGCATATAAACCAATTAGTATGGCTTCATGTGCATCCTGCACCTTAACTTCATTTTTTACAGTAAACATCTCAACACCTCCAACTATATTTCACCTTTATATTATAAACTTCGAGTTAACAAATACGCCTTGGCGTATTTGCGTCCAGATTTTTTAGGCCCACACGATGTGGGTCACAAAGACGTTGCCACAGGATGTGGCGATCTTAGTCTTTGACCTTATGCTCGAAAAGTTTCCTTTTAAAATCTGTGGCATCCGCCGGAGGCTTTAACTTTATTCAGCCTGGTCGCCCCCACTGAATAGTATACTCTTATTACATTCATCCGACCACTTATATAGATAAAGGACTTCTGCTCAATAAAGTTAATATTTCATCTTACAACCATTGATTAAGATTTTATTTTGCAGGCTACAGTAAATTCTTTTATAATAGTAGAAAGCTATAAGTGCATATTTTACCCATGATTCTCATAAAATGAAATTTATATTTCCTTGAAAGACATTTTTAATTAAATAAAAAACAAGCGTATTTTTTTAACGAGAGGACGTAGTTTACATGGAGCTTTTTACAAATTTCCCCCTATGGGCGGCCCTTGCTGCAATTGGATTTGCGCAATTTGTTAAGGTCCCTCTGCATTTTATTTTGACCAAAAAAATTGATTGGTCTTTGATTACGAGCACTGGTGGTATGCCGAGCTCACATTCAGCTGCAGTAACGGCCTTAACAACTGGGATTGCCCTTGAGCAAGGAGTTGGTTCACCTTTTTTCGCAATCTCGACCGTATTTGCTGTCATCGTTATGTTTGATGCCTCAGGTGTTCGCAGACATGCTGGCGAGCAGGCTACTGTTTTAAACCAACTAGTTGCGGATTTTCAAAAATTTGCGGAGGATGCAAAACTTTGGCCAAGGCTTGATGAGGCAGGAAAAAGAAGAGAGTTAAAAGAGCTATTAGGGCATAAGCCCATCGAAGTATTTTTTGGCGGTTTAACAGGGATCTTATTAACTTTAGTTCTGCATATTTTATAAAATAAAACAGGCTAATCATTTTAGCCTGTTAACTTTTTTCACCTAATATTTGTTGACGGAAGACCTGCATCGATTTATCCTCATTCATTGCTGCAATTTCTTCTTCAGATATTTTACCATCACCCATTTTAATCACATAAACATCAAGGGTTTTCTTCCCCCATTTATTATAAACATCATTAACTGTTTCATAATACAAATCAATTTTATTCCCTTTAATGGCTCCACCTTTGTCAGCAACCACACCATACCCATAATCGGGGATAAATAGAATCGTTCCAATCGGAAAGACGCTTAAATCTGCAGCAATTGTAGAATACAGATCACGCTTAACCTTCACACCTGAGTAGGTAATCCCATAAGAGGGATGGTTCGCATCTTTACCTGTTGATTCAACTCCTGCGGTGTATCCAGTCGCGACAACTGTTTTTGTCGGGTATTTCGAAAAATCAATAGCCTCTTCGATTGGTATTGTACTTTCAACACTCGAAGCCATAACCGTTTTATTTCCATGAGTAAAAAAGATGAATTTTGAAGCCAATCCTATACCTTTCATCACAACTGTTTGCGATCTCTCTTTTATGTGGTCGCTTGCCCAGTTTGTAAGATCTTTTGTTTGTACTCCTGAAAAAGATTGGAACGTCGTAAATAGTGCAAAAGCCACTAGTATTGTCATTGCACTTCTTCTTAGAATTGTGTTCAAATGAAACACATTTTTCCACTCCTCTCACGACTCTATTTCTTTCCAATTTGGTTTGAAATTATTCGTTTTAGGGTGGAAATTGATTCCAAATAAAAGAAACGTAAGGATTTTATCTCAAAATCCTTACGTTTCTTCTCATCTTACTTATATGAAAGTGACTTTCTAGAACATTCTGTATCCTTTTTTGCGGAGGAGCTTAATGACCACTCCTGATAAAATTGCACCAGCAAGACCGCTCAGCAGAATCGCAATATCTAATGGGGCTAACGTTATAATACTGGTCCCCAAAGAGCGAAATGCAGTTCCAGGGGAGGTGAAATAGTCGAGAAAGGAAACCTCTTGAATAATGGCTATCGCAATAATCGGATAGATAATAGCCATGATCCACGACATCCGTAAAAGCATATTAAGGATGAATCCAATTCCAAAAAATAATACAAAAAACAATAGCATCGAAATTAATAAAATCGGTAAAAAACTAAGTGACATGGCCACTTACCTCCTAGTAACAAATACACAAGCGTCTAAAGCGACGGACAAATCCCCTCCTAGTTTACTAGAGGAATAGAACTTAAGTCAATTGATTTCACTTTGGATAGATGGCTAAAAAAAAGGAATGTGAGTCTCCCCACATTCCTTTACACAATCTTAAAAGAACTTTAATTTACCTTTTTTCAGAACAAGTGATGGACCACCCACGATGAATAGTGCACGATTATCGATTACTTTTTTCATGAATGCTGCTTTAGAACCCCAGATTTTCCTTCCAAATACAACACCGATTCCGTCATGCTCACCTAGTGAACATACAGTTCCTTTGTTATCGAATGAAAATTCGCCAAGCTCACCTTGTCCACGAACTAGAACAGCGATGTTTTTCGCAACCAATGCACCTTGTTGCATTGCAATTTGTGCAGTTGGAGGATATGGGCGATTGATTTCTTCGTTAATAACTAATGAGCTATCTCCAACAAAGAAAATATTGTCATGTCCTGGTGCACGAAGCTGTTTGTCGACCTTCACACGTCCACGCATTGCTTCAAAACCAGAGGCATCGATTACACTGTTACCGCGTACGCCTGCTGCCCAAACGACAGTACCAGCTTTAATTTCTTCAGTAACATCATCCTTACCAACGATGATTCCTTCTGGTGTTCCTTCTTTAATTGCCGTACCGATCTTAAATTCTACACCTTTTTTCTCAAGGTGGTTCACAGCATATTCAACCAGTTCAGGGTCGAAGCCTGGTAATACAGTTGGTGCAGCTTCAACACAATAAATTTTCACTTTATTTTGATCAACATCATATTCACGGCAAAGCTCAGGAACTCGGTTAACGAGTTCTCCTAAGAACTCAATTCCAGTAAATCCTGCCCCACCAACAACAATCGTAAGACGGGTATCGTCTTTTTCTTCTTCTGTATTATAAGTAGCAAATTGATATTCAATATGCTCTCTTATTTGACGTGCTGTATTAACGTTCGAAATCGTAAATGCATGTTCTTTTAAACCTTTAATTCCAAATGTCTCAGATTCTCCGCCCAATGCCACAACTAAATAATCATATTCAACTTGTGAATCATCTTCAAGGATTACACGTCTTCCGTCGGTGTCAATCTTTGCTACAGACCCTTTTACAAATTTCACTTTATGACTACTAATTACATCTTCAACTTGGTAACGTACACGATCTGCATGTAAAGTACCCGCTGAAGCTTCATGTAACCAAGTGGTTTCATAATGATAATCATTTTTATTAACAAGTGTAATCTCAGCTTCGTTTACACCTAATGTTTTTTGTAGGTTAACAATCGTAGTTAATCCACCATATCCTGCACCTAAAACGACGATTTTTGGCTTTCTCACTGTAATCACGCCCACCTTTTCTTTTTTTGCAGTAAAATATCTCTTTCTCCTATTTTCAACTGCATGGTCTGGTTTTATTGATAAAATAGTTTGTGATATCTTTCACGTAAGATACCATGATTGGACATAAAAGATTGAGACATTTGTCAAAAAGTTTTACTATTTAATATCCATATCCTATAATATGCCTTTTATATTGATATTTCAAGTACTTAAGGGGCATTTTTAAACTTAAGAATATTTAAAAAACAACAGTTTTTTACATTTGTAAGAAAATTGTCAATTCGCGAGGTTAAAAGTTGCCACAAAATGGTCAAAAAAAAGTCAAGCTTAAAATAAGCCTGACTTTTGGATTAACAATTTTCAGGTGTTCCAACCTTGGTAGCCGTGCGGAAGGAAGAACCACAACCGCAGGATGCAATTGCATTCGGATTATCGATGGTAAATCCACCGCCCATGAGGGATTGTTTAAAGTCAATTTTTACACCCGTTAAAATCGGGGCATCTTCTTTATTGATTATAATTTTGATCCCGTGTTGTTCATCATGTAAATCCTCTTCATTCACTTCCTGTTCAAAGCCCATTCCGTAAGAAAGTCCACTACACCCGCCACCTTTAACAGCAACACGTAAGTATGAGCCTTCTTCATCATTCTGTTTCATCATATCTTTAATTTGAAAAGCAGCTGCTTCAGAAATAGAAACGACTTGATTTGTCACGTTCGTAACCTCCTTCTTTAAATCAGGTTATTACTATAAGTATAATGTTAAATTCAGTTTGATACAAATAATCCGTTCATTGTAAATTTTTTCTTTCCTTTAGTATAAAATAATATTTAGTTGACCACAATGAGATTATCCCCCGTTTTTTTTAGAAACTCTTCATTATTTAATGGAGAGTTTTCTTTATTTCCACAAGAAAAAGCAGTACTCTGACTGCTTTTTAAAAAATTTATATCAATATTGTATTAGAACATTGGATTTTCTTCTAAATAGGCATAGATGTTTTCAACAAGCTCTTCAGCTGTTTCACCAGTAACTACATCCCCATTTACAAGAGCATAAAGTGACTCAAAACATTGTCCGCAATAACTAAGACATCCATATTCAATAACATCAAGATTTGGATCCTGTTCGAGGATTTCCTTTGCTTTCTCGGAGCCACTTGCCAAATTACTAACACAAAATTCAATGATAGGATTCACTGGTATTTTCACCTCACTACAATTTCTTATCGTACTCTCTTTTCTTCCATTCGTCAATTTTACGGATATGAGTTGTTATTTTGTCACAATTTCGCTATACTTTATGTGGATTTGAAGGATTACAGATAAATAATGAAAACGTTTCAACTAAAGAGAGGAACAAAAGGGGATAATCATCATGAAAAATCTTGTTATACTTGGTGGAGGGTATGGTGGAATGCGAATTTTACATCGCCTGCTGCCGAATCAATTACCCGATGGATTTAAAATCACCTTACTTGACCGAGCACCATATCATAGTTTAAAAACGGAATTTTACGCTCTTGCCGCAGGTACCACTTCTGATTCGCATGTTCGCGTAGCATTTCCAGAACACCCTCGTTTGCACGTAAAATTTGGGGAAGTTACGGGCATTGATTTGAATGAAAAACTGGTTCATGTAAAAGATGAAGAATCAATAAGCTATGATGATTTAGTGATTGGATTAGGCTGTGAGGATAAATATCATAATGTGCCAGGTGCAAAGGAATACACCTATAGCATCCAGTCGATTGATAACGCAAGGCAAACCTACCAGAGGCTTAATAATCTCCCATCTGGTGCAACTGTTTCCATCGTGGGAGCAGGTCTAAGTGGGGTCGAATTAGCAAGTGAACTTCACGAAAGTAGACCGGATTTGCATATTAAGCTTTTCGATCGAGGAAAGCACATCCTTTCCGCTTTTCCAGAAAAATTAAGTATGTATGTGGAAAACTGGTTTGATAAAAACGAAATAGAGATTATTAATAACTCTAATATTACAAGAGTCGAAGAAAACTTCTTATATAATAACGACGAACCTGTCCAAAGTGATGTTATTGTTTGGACAGCTGGTACCCAACCCAATAAAGTTGTTCGTGACTTAGATGTTGAAAAAGACGGAAGCGGTCGTGTGGTTTTAACCCCACAACACAATTTGCCAAATAATGAGCATGTTTATGTTGTTGGGGACTGTGCAAGCTTACCACATGCACCAAGTGCACAGCTTGCAGAAGGGCAGGCAGAACAAATTGTTCAGGTTCTTCTAAAACGTTGGAAAGGTGAGGAGCCTCCAGCTGAGTTCCCTAAAATTAAGCTAAAAGGCGTCCTTGGTTCATTAGGTAAAAAAGAAGGCTTTGGATTAGTGGCCGAACGTCCACTTACAGGACGTGTACCACGTATGTTAAAATCCGGAGTATTATGGATGTATAAGTATCATAATGGATAATGACTATAAAATCGCGGTTATTTATGGAGCCGCGATTTTTTGGTTTTGTGACGGAATACTTCGTTCAGGGACAAACCTACTGATATGACTGACATTTGGCTTTTGGCCCCTACTTTCACTCATTTATTCAGCTGCCTTGTACCCGTATTTCTCCATTTCCGTGTAAATCGTTTTTAGTTTTGGGCTACCTTCTCCGACAACTGTACCTTCTAACACAACGACAGGATAAAACATATCTTCGTCAATAACACGACGAGCAAACGTTTTTTTCTCTTCGTCTCCTGGTGGATCAAAAATATCAATATGTGTAATGTCGAAGGGTTGGTTTGGAAACTTTCTACTCAAGGCTGCTTCAAGCCATTCATAGGTTTCCTTTGAAGAAGGAAGGTTCACACAACTAGGGCAAAGTACTTCTGCACCATACACACAAATCTCAACTTTTTGCTTTTCCATTTCTCGCTCTCCTTTTCCCCAATCGTATCTTTTTTCATTTTACTAAAAATCTGTTAAAATAGACACTGAAAGTAATTTTGAATACATCACAGATTTTCTCAATACGCATATGTAATTAGAAATTGGAAAAATGCTTCTCTTGGTTTTAATAGATTTTTTCCATCAAACAGATTATAATAATTATAAAGGTATGAGGAAAGGAGTCAAACGTTATGGATATTAAAGAGCAAGTACAAGAAGTACTAGACAAACTTCGTCCATTTTTACTTCGTGATGGCGGAGACTGCGATTTAGTTGATGTAGAAGATGGTGTTGTTAAGCTTCGTTTATTAGGTGCTTGTGGAACATGCCCAAGCTCTACAATCACATTAAAGGCTGGAATTGAACGCGCATTATTAGAAGAAGTTCCAGGTGTAGTCGAAGTTGAACAAGTTTTCTAATAAATAAATGAATGTGATCGATGCCTCAATTTTTTGGGGCATTTTTTTTATGCATGTGAATGACTTGTGATCATAATTTTATAATAGTGGCAGTAATTCAGATTTAGTGGCAGTATTGTCAATAACCGGAACGTTTCAATTCAAAAAGCGAAACCTATTAAGTGGTTTCGCTTCTTTTATTCATGCACCGAAAGGGAAGTTAACGTACTGCCATTTTTCTCAATCGATACTTCTTCGACTTGATATCCTTCAAATACAAGGGAGAGATCCGCCTTTAGCTGTTTACCTCGTCCACTTTCGGTAAAGCAAATGACGGTTGGCCCAGCTCCACTAATGGCAACGCCGAATGCTCCCGCTTTCTTAGCAACTTGATGAATGCTGTTAAATTCCGGAATGAGTTTTGCGCGATATTGCTGATGGAATAAATCCAGCTCCATCATTTTCCCCATTAATTCAAGGTTCTTTGTTAAAATAGCCGCAATCATTACATTGCTAATGGAGCTAGCTTTTACTGCTTCTTGATAGGATAATTCTGTCGGCAAAACATTACGAGCATCCTTGGTCTTTAGTTCATAGGAAGGAATAACAACCACCATATCAAAGGCTACATCATTCACATGTATAAGATCAGTGTCCTCACTTCCACGATGGCTGCCAATGACTAAGCCTCCAAATAACGATGCCCCAACATTATCGGGATGTCCTTCAAAATCACAGGCTAATTCAAGCTTTTGTTGATTGGTAAGTTGAAGATCACAAAGTTCATTTACAAGCTCAATTGCCGCAATAATGGCTGCTGCACTACTTCCAAGACCTCTTGCTAACGGAATTTTACTGTCTACATAAACCTTGCAGGAAGGTAGCTCACATGAAAAAGTCTGGGCTACCTTTGCTGCGATTTGATAGATAAAATTTTCTTTATCTGTTGGCGTATCTGCAATTTCCTCTGATTGCGGAACAAACTCCCATTGATTACTTGGTTCGACCTGAAGAGTTAAATATCGGTTGACCGCCAATCCTAAAGAATCAAATCCAGGTCCAAGATTTGCTGTGCTTGCTGGTACTTTTATTTGAAAGGCTTGATCAAACTTCATGTAAAACGGCTCCTCGAATATGATCATAAACAGCCTTTTCATCGTTAGGCAATACAACCGGTTTAATTGAAGCTGCTTCAATTGCAATATTAGGATCTTTTAACCCATTTCCGGTTAGAACAGCAACGACTTTGCTACCTTTTTTAATTTCACCGCTGCGCACTTGCTTGATGACGCCAGCAATCGATGCACAAGAGCCTGGCTCAGCAAACACGCCTTCTTTTCGTGCTAATAATTGATATGCTTCAAGGATTTCATCATCTGAAACCTCATCAATTTTACCGTTTGACTCACTTGCAGCTGCTACAGCTTTATCCCAGCTTGCAGGGTTTCCAATTCGGATTGCAGTTGCAACAGTCTCAGGTTCTTCAATGACTTTATTTTTAACAATTGCCGCTGCACCCTCTGCTTCAAATCCATGCATCTCAGGAAGGCCGGTATTATGACGCTCGTGATATTCTTTAAATCCCTTCCAGTATGCTGTGATATTCCCTGCATTTCCAACTGGAATTGCCAATACATCAGGAGCACCGTCCAGCTGTACACAAATTTCAAATGCAGCTGTTTTTTGTCCTTCAATTCGATATGGGTTTACAGAGTTTACAAGAGTAATTGGTGCAGTTTCACTGATATTACGAACCATCTTTAATGCATGATCGAAGTTCCCTTCGATTGAAATGATTTCAGCACCATACATGACTGCCTGCGCTAATTTACCCATTGCAATCTTACCCTCAGGGATAACAACGATACAGCGAAGTCCCGCTCGAGCTGCATATGCCGCTGCTGCTGCTGAAGTATTTCCAGTTGACGCACAGATAATTGTATCGCTGCCTGCTTCAACGGCTTTCGCAACCGCCATCACCATACCACGGTCTTTAAAAGAACCTGTTGGGTTTGCTCCTTCAACTTTTACATATAATTCAACACCAAGATCCTCTGAAATGGAATGTAGCGGAATTAATGGTGTATTTCCCTCATTCAATGAAAGCATTGGAGTATTTGTATTTACCGGTAAGTATTCGCGAAATTGTTGTAAAAGACCTTGCCATCTCATGCTTGGTTTCCTCCTTCAACTCGATAAGAGCTTTTCACATCTTCGATAATTTGTAGATCTCTAAGCTGTACTAAAATTTCCTCGTAGTCTTGTAATGATGCTTGATGAGTGACAAGGACAATTTCAGCTAAATCTTTATTCTTTAACGGTAATTGAAGGATTTTCTCAAAACTTACACCGCGTTCAGAGAAGAGGGATGTGATTTTTGCAAATGCCCCAACTTGATCCTTTACGTGGATACGTAAGAAGTATTTTGAGAAAATCTCAGAGTCGTCTTTTAATTTTTTCTCATATTGAGGTGAAACAGCACTAAGCCCATTAACCCCAAGTCTCATATTTTTCATAACAGCCACTAAATCTGAAACAATCGATGTAGCAGTTGGTAAACTTCCTGCCCCTGGTCCATAGAACATTGTTTCCCCGACTGCTTCTCCATACACATAAACCGCATTATACTCGTCATTTACTCCTGCAAGTGGGTGTAATTCCGGAAGTAGTGTTGGTTGAACACTTACTTCAACTTTCTCTCCCTTACGATGTGCAGTGCCGATTAACTTAAGCACATAGCCTAAACGCTTGCTATATTCGATATCATCGCTTGTTACAGAAGAAATCCCTTGAACGCGAACATCTTTCAGTTCGATATTCATGGAGTATCCTAATGAAGCGAGAATGGCCATCTTTCTTGCTGCATCAAGTCCTTCCACATCTGATGTTGGGTCTGCCTCAGCATAGCCAAGCTCCTGTGCTTCTTTCAATACTTCCTCATAGGCGCTGCCGAATTTGCTCATCTTGGTTAAAATAAAGTTTGTTGTTCCGTTCACAATCCCCATCATTTTAATGATTCGGTCAGATGCAAAGCCATCGACTAAACCGCGTAGGATTGGAATCCCGCCTGCAACACTAGCTTCATAGAACAAGTCACACCCGTTTTCAGTTGCAACTTTTAATAGTTCTGGCCCATATAACGCCATTAAGTCCTTATTGGCCGTAACAACATGTTTTTTATTACGTAGCGATTGAAGCACTAATTGTCTTGTATCCTCTACTCCACCCATTACCTCAATGACAACATCAATATCAGGATCTTCAATCACATCATTTGCATTTGTAGTCAAATAGGATGGATCAATTTCAACAGTTCGATGTTTATGAATATCTTGAACTAATACCTTCTTTACTTCTATTGGGCATCCAACTTGATGCATTAATTTATCTTGATGATTTTTTAAAATCGTTACGACGCCACTGCCAACCGTACCTAATCCTAATAATCCAACCGAAATACTCTTCATTTTTTATTCCGCCTCTCCTGTATTCCTCAGAAATACATTTGTCCTTCTATAAAAGACATTATAATAGTGATGCTATGTCATTACAAGTACTTTTTTTAAAACTTTTTCCATGAAAACGTTTAACTTACTGATATAAAGGGTTATTTTTTTATTAAAAAAATTCTTCAGAAAATTATCTTAAAAATAAATGGCACCTTCATTTGCGAAGGTGCCTACGAAAAACTTATTTTAGCGACAGTCCCCATTCTTTGTTAATTAATGTCTTTGGTTGTTTGTTCTTCAAAACAAGTTCGATATTCTTGCAGCAGAGTGCCATCATCGCTATTCGAGTTTCCCTACTTGAGGACCCAATATGAGGCAATGCAACAACATTTGGCAACGTCAATAATGGATGGTCTACATCGACAGGCTCCCTTGCAAAAACGTCCAGTCCTGCTGCAGCAATGTCGCCATCGACTAACGCTTGATATAAGGCGTCTTCATCAACAACTGGTCCTCTTGATACATTTATGAAAATGGCTGATTTTCTCATTTTACCAAAGCTCTCCTGATTAAATAGGCCTCTTGTTTCCGCTGTAAGTGGGGTTAAACACACAATAAAATCAGAAGCCTCAATTAATTCATCAAAGCCTACATACGTACAACCGATGCGTTCCTCGGCAGCCAAATTTCGAGACCGATTATGATAGAGAATATCCATTTCAAAGCCAGTTGCACGTTTTGCCACTGCTTCCCCAATTTTCCCCATTCCAACGATCCCAATTGTTTTATGATGCACATCATGACCTGCGAGTAATAATGGACTCCAGCTTTTCCACTTGCCATTTTTAACAAACTCAGCTGCTTCAACAACTCTTCTTGCCGTTGCAAGCAATAAAGCAAAAGTTAAATCGGCTGTTGTATCTGTTAAGACATCAGGTGTGTTGCAAACAGCGATTCCCTTTTGGTTGGCATACTCTATGTCAATATTGTCAAAACCAACTGCAAGGTTTGCTATTACTTTCAACTTAGGTGCTGCATCAAGAAGCTCTTTATCTATATTTTCAGACAGCATCGTTAATAGAGCATCTGCTTTTTTTACTTCTTCAAGAAGCACTTCTCTTGGCACGGCCTTTTCCTCGTCGTTCCAGATATGAACTTCTGCTACATCCCTTAATGATTGAATCGCTACTTCAGGTAGTTTTCTCGTAATGAAAACATATGGCTTTGTCATTTCGTTACCTCTTAAAAAGATTTATTCATATTTCTATAGTACCATATATCTTTATATTTGAAGCCAATTGATGTTCGGAATTGTTAGTCTTTTTTCATTCACTCCAACATTTGCTAAGAAGGTGGCTAAAAAGCGTTCATGCTCACTAGAATGGGTTAGCATGGCTTCTAGCCTTTGTAATTGTTGTTCTTTTTTGTTCTCCGATTCCGTCATATAATACCCTTCAATACATTCGAAAAAATGAAGCGGAAACACTAACCGGGCATATAAAAGTCTCCAAGAAAAGGGAGACAGTGTATTGACCCGCTCATACTCCTTAAGGAAGTGAATGATTTGCCCATTTTTCCTGTTTCCCCCAGATGTATATTGATCACGGATATATTCGGCTAAGTCCCTTGTATAGTGGTCATACACCCATTCGGTCGGAATTTTTGTATATGAATCTTTATCCCATGAATTTTCCGTAAATCGGTGATAACAAATCGTCGCTGAATCGATTGGCGAAGGTGTCTCATCTATTTCGGTATCGACTAAATATTGAATCGCATTTTCCGTTAATCCTATATAATATGGAAAAGCTTCAACGAATAATGTTTCAAATCGGTTATCAGGATGTTGCCTTACTTTTTCCTTCCAGAATATCTCCATTTGATCTAGCCTTTTCTCCCATAGAAATTTCCATTGTCCAATTCGATTTAGATTATTGACCTGATATGGAAAGCTTCTCCCACGTTTATGAAAACGCGCTAATTCATAACCTAATGTATTAGAGACTCGATGAGTATAAACTGGACATCTAATTAGAACAACCTCTTCATCATTGATCATAGTGCTTAAATTCCCTTCAACAGTCGGTAAAATCGAGCCGACACGAATATCCCCTTTTTGTATCATATAATCACTAAGAAGCTTCATTTCATAAAGCTCTTCCTGTTCCAATTTAGATATTGGCACAATACAATATACTATATTTCGATAGATGATTGCTTCATAGCCAAATGCCTGTACTGACCGTTCCACCTTTAATTGGTAATGTTCAAAAAGTGAATCTTTCATAAATCATCACCTCTCGCAAATACTATGTAAAACGTAATTCTCCAGTTAAAACATCTATATGAAACAAAACAGCATTACTTGTGGTAAACTAGAAAATATTAGCAAAATTATTTTGAATACAGAAGAAATTAGGTGAAAGAGATGAGCGAAGAAAATAAAATGAATGAGATTGAACGAACTGCCCGAAAGTGGTTAGAGGAAAGAGGCGTCACCATCCAGGATATTGCGGAACTTGTGTACTATTTACAAAGCAAATACCATCCAAACCTAAAGATGGAGGAATGTGTGCATAATGTTGACCGCGTTCTAACGAAACGAGAAATCCAAAATGCGGTATTAACTGGAATTCAATTAGATAAACTTGCTGAAAAAGGGTTACTGGAGGAACCACTCCTTTCAACAATTCAAGTAGATGAGGGACTCTACGGAGTTGACGAAATCCTTGCCTTTTCAATTGTAAACGTTTATGGTTCTATCGGATTTACGAATTATGGATACATTGATAAGAAAAAACCTGGTATTTTAGCTCGGTTAAATGACAAATCAACGGGTGAATGTCATACATTTTTAGACGACATTGTAGGGGCTATCGCTGCAGCTGCATCCAGCCGATTAGCTCATCGTGCGGCAAATACAAATTAATGCAAAAAAGATCAAATCGTTCCGATTTGGTCTTTTCCATTGGTTAATAATGGTATACTGAATTCACAAATTATTTTGTACGAGGTGGATGTGCGATGGACCTATTTTAAAAATACTTGGCCTTATCTTTATTGTAGTTGCATTCTTCATCACTCTACCAATGCAAAAAGAATTTAAAAATCATGACGGTAAAGTTCTAAATAGAAGTCTAATAAATCGATGGACTAGACGCCTGAAAAAGTCTATATATTTGTTTTTAATTGGTGGCATATGTTCCATTGTCGGGGTTATTTTGTCCATTTAAAAAACGCTCAACCTGAGCGTTTTTTAAATTCGTTCCATCCATTCCTTTAAACTGTTGATTGCGTAAGTAGGCTGTCGGTCATATCCTTTTAAAAGTTCAGCAGTGGTAACACCTGTATGAACAAGAAGGGTATCAATACCAGCGTTCATACCTGCCATGATATCTGTATCATAATAATCACCGATCATTATTGTGTCTTCTTTTGCAATACCTAATTTCTTTTGGGCTTGCTCCATGATTACTTTTTCCGGCTTTCCAATAAAAATCGGCTGAACTGTCGTTGACACAGTGACAACGGAGGTTAATGACCCATTGCCTGGCAAAAAGCCTCTTTCAGTTGGAATTGAAATATCACCATTTGTTGAAATAAAGGTTGCACCATTACGAACAGCTAAACAAGCAAGAGCAAATTTTTCATATGTAACAGAACGGTCTATTCCAACAACAACAAAGTCTGGATTCTCTTCTTGAATGATAAAGCCTTTATCTTCTAATGCCTTACGGATTCCTTCTTCACCAATCACATATACAGTGTTACCTTTTTTTAGGTCATACATATAATTTGCTGTTGCTTGGCTTGTTGTGAACACTTGGTCTTCCGTACAAGCAATATCAAAATCACGAAGCTTTGCTGCAACTTGTTCTGGTGTTCTTGATGAATTATTGGTTACAAATAAATATGGAATTTGCTTTTCATTTAGCGCATTTACAAAGTCACATGCCTCATTTATACGCTCAGTACCGAGGTACATTGTGCCATCTAAGTCAATTAAATATCCTTTATATGTTTTCACTAAATCACCTTTTATTAGTTTTTAAACGCGGAAACAGGTCCTAGTTCATTTAGAAGATAGGATCTAACCGCTTCTGGAAAGCTTTTTAGACTATCTATATTTTTTTGCAAACTTGAAAGTAATTCTTCATGATTGATTTCAAGGTAATCTTGAACAATGACTTTGCGGAAACGAATAACTTCTTTTAAATCATTTGCTTCTTGTGTTGATACCACTTTTTCATCCTCGAGAATATCGATAATATCCTCATAGCTACCGGGGTCACGCATAATAAAACCATCAATCATTGAATTCCCTACATCTAAAATCGATTCAATTAAAAGCTGGGAAATACGCTCAAATGCTTTTTTTGCCAGCGTGCTTGTCCAATTTGTTTCAGCTTCTAATAAACCTAAATTTTCTTCGTAAAAAAGAAGGGTCTTCTCAATCTTTTCTCGGTCAACAAAATACACAGTATCACCTTCTATTTATAATCCTATACAACCACCTATTATTTTACCACAAAGTTCAGGATCATTCATGGAAGGCCAAATTCAATAATTCGTTTTCTATTTAGTATTCCTTTGTTATGATAATGGTAAATGCTGTTTTTTAAAAGGAGAATTCATATGTCTGAACGCTTTTTCTTATATGATGATACGGTTGACACACAAACACGTTTTGTTAGCTTTATGGGGGAAAATCAGCGCTATGATTTAGCCATTATAAGATCGGACCGATATTATGGAAAGCAAATTGTCTTAAATGTATTAAGCAATCGCTTTGCCATTATCGGCAGAGATGATTTAGATGAGCCCGGTTATCTTGAACATGCTTATCAGTTATCCGATGAAGAAGCTGAGGAATTACGCTCTTTTCTGTATGAAATTGTCTGACATATTTGGGCAATGCTGCGAAAACACTATAAGTAAGAAGTGAGGTGTTTTGCAGGTGGTTGAAAAAGACAAAGAAGAAGTAACGTATACTGATTTTTCAAATGTGGAGAAAATGAGGGACTTTTTGACTTTTGAGGAATTTCCTGAAGGACCAACCGGTTCCCCCCGTGGTGAGGAAGCACCTGTTCAGAATAAAAGCACACCATGGAAAAAAGGCCAACGTTACTATACACCTTTTAATTATGAATTTAAGTCCCTTCACCAGGACCTGCCACGACAGTTCCCAGGTGCTCACCATACCCATGATGACAAGAACGAAAATGCCGAACCGCCTTATGATCAATAGTGATACATGAAAAAGTACAGGTACAAAGCCTGTACTTATTTTTTTACCTTTTTTAGAACAAAATAGGCACAACCGAAATTACAATACTCGTATAAATACTCGGATAGGGTACTGATTTTTGTATCGAAGGATGCTTTTTGGTTTTTATCATCAAAAAATCCTTTTAAACGAAGCTGTTCATATCCCCAGTCTCCAACGATATAATCATATTTCGCCAGGATGTCGCTATATCGTGCCCGAAAGGCCTCTTCATTAAATCCATCTTTTAGCTCATCGACAAGCTCATATGTACTATTATTAATGGTAATCACTTTCTTTTCACACCCCTTATTATATTTCCATTATAGCCAATCAACCCATCAATTACTATGCGAATTTTTTAGTGAAATGGCCACCCTACAACTGAGGGGGTGTCGAGATTGAAAAAATACACAATCATCTCAGGTTTACTTGCAATAACAGCTTTAACTGGCTGTGGTGCTTCTGACACTAACGATCATGCAGGAGTATACCATGAAAGTGGAAATACAATAAATCGAATTGACCAAAATGAGCTATACAATTCACAGGGTGTTAAAAACGATGGCAAGGAAATGACGAACTTTGGCTATGTTCGTCATCAAAAAAATCCAGTCCCTGGTCAAGCAAATGTGTATAACAATTTACCAGCGATGGATCGTGAAAAAGTAGCGGATTTGATTAGTAAAATATGTACAACGATTCCGAATGTGAATGATGTAGGGACACTTGTTACCGATGAAGAGGTCCTTGTTGTGTATGATACGGATTCTAAGGATCGCAACTTAACTGCAGACCAAGTAAAGCGTTCTGCTCTTTCCGTTGTCCCAAGATTTTACCATGTTTACGTTTCCGATGATCCAGACATGATGAATCAAATTGAAAGGTTCGGTAGACTCGACTCTGACAGTCGGAATGTCGATCAGATCATTACATCCACAATACAACAAATGATAAAATCTCCACAAGGTTATAAGGTAAGTGATGGGGAAAATGAAAATGGTGAAATGGAAGGCGGATTAAACCCTGAATATGAACGTAAGGCTAGAGAAAATCAGGACTTCCTAAAAAACCCAAGCACTGACACTGAAGGTGGAGATATACACGATACCGGAAATGCTGGTACAACTGGAAATAAAGGAAATGAAGATCAAAAGAGGGATGACGGAAGAGACCTGTTAAGAAAAGGAACCCAATAAGTTGATGGAGAACTTTTCTGCATGAATTTTTCACCGGATTGTCCTTCATAACCTTAATGAAGGACTCTTCCGTATGAAATCTTGGCCGGATTGTCCTTCCTAGACGGCACAAAATCTTTTTAAAAATGGTCTTCATAAAATGTAACATCAAAAAAAGGGGGCTATCCCCCTTTTTTATGCTTCTTTAAGTTGTTTATTTGCTTTTGCCGCGTTTACTTGCTCGTCTGCGTGGTAAGAAGAACGTACAAGCGGACCAGATTCACAGTGGCTGAAGCCTTTACTTAAGGCGATTTCCTTTAATTCAGCAAACTCATCTGGATGATAGTATTTTTGAACTTTTAGATGCTTCTTTGATGGTTGTAGGTATTGACCAATAGTCATGATATCAACATTATTTGCTCGTAGGTCATCCATTGTTTCGATGATTTCTTCTTTTGTTTCACCTAAACCTATCATAATACTCGATTTTGTTGGGATATCTGGATACATTTCTTTTGCACGACGTAAGAATTCGAGTGAACGCTCGTATTTTGCTCTCGCACGAACGCGGTCAGATAGACGTCGAACAGTTTCGATATTATGGTTTAGAATGTCAGGCTTTGCATCCATAAGCGTCTTTAAGTTATCGTACACACCACCTAAATCAGATGGCAACACTTCAACAGATGTAAATGGACTCTTTCTGCGAATCGCACGAACAGTCTCGGCAAATACCGCTGCTCCTCCGTCTTTTAAATCATCACGGGCAACCATTGTGATCACGACATGTTTTAATCCCATTGTAGCGACAGAATCAGCAACGCGCTCCGGTTCGGCCCAATCCAATTCATTTGGAAGTCCAGTCTTAACCGCACAAAAACGGCAAGCACGTGTACAAGTATCCCCTAAAATCATAAATGTAGCGGTCTTTCGAACAGCCCAACATTCATGAATATTAGGACATTTTGCTTCCTCACAAACTGTATGTAATTGCTTTTCTCTCATCATTTTCTTTAAGCCTGTGTAGCTTTCATTCGTATTCAGTTTTATTTTTAGCCATTCTGGCTTACGAAGATATTCCTCTTTATTAGACATACTTTATCACTCCATTGCAAAGGCTATCCCTATTATACTCCTAAAATAATGAAGAATCCAAGATTTAGCATAATTGGATGAATTCAAAGCTTCCAACAATTAGTTATTATGAAAATAAAATGATTTAACAAACTAACAAGGAAGATTATTTTTGGATAACATTTTTTATTAAACATAGATATCTTTACAATCAAATATCCTTGGGATTTTTTTGAGAAAGGAGATTTTTGTGCGTGAACAGAAAACTTGGAATAGTAGTTGTTATTTGTTTACTTTTATCCGGATTGCCTTTCAGAGCAAGTGCAGCAGAGGCTCAACAAGATATCTTTCAGGAACGAATGAATCTTTATACAAAAATGGAGACAATAACCCAGATTCCCTGGTACTACTATGCGGCGATTGATCAATATGAAAGAAGTATTCGTCGTGTCCGCAAGGATATACCAAAGGAAACCGGGCTGATTGGAATCTATATTAAACCCGAGGTTTGGGTCGGTGCTTTAAATCCAAATCTAAATGATTCAAACCCATACAGCATTCAGCTTTTCGGTGGAATTGGTCTGGATGGCAACGGGGATGGTATTGCCGACCAGACAAATGACGAGGATATTTTATTTACAATGTCCGAACAAATTTTGGCGTATGGGACTGATCCTGATAATTTTAAAATTGGCTTATGGAACTATTACAAACGGGATAAATCTGTTTCCCTAATCATGGGAATTGCCAAAATCTATTCGACATATGGAACCTTAGACTTAGATAAGCATGCATTCCCAGTCCCACTTGGTTATAATCACAGCTATAAAAACACATGGGGAGATGCGCGAGGCTGGGGTGGTCGAAGAATGCATGAAGGTACAGATATTTTTGCAAGCTATGGCACACCGGTTCGTGCAACCTCATACGGAGTGATTGAAATGAAGGGCTGGAACCGTTTTGGGGGGTGGCGAATCGGAATTCGCGATGTCAATAATACGTATCACTACTTTGCTCACCTAAACGGATTTGCAAAGGATATTGCCATTGGACAAGTGGTTGAACCAGGTACAATCATCGGTTCAGTTGGTAGTTCTGGATACGGACCACCAGGAACAGCAGGAAAATTCCCACCACATCTTCATTATGGCATGTATAAGGACAATGGCTATATAGAATGGTCCTTCGACCCCTACCCGCATCTGCGTGCATGGGAAAGAGCAGAAAGAAAAGCAAGAAAACGATAAATGTAAAAGGCTGCGGTAATTGGTTTACCACAGCCTTTTTTCCGATCTTTTTTTGACCCTCTTTTCATAATTAGCTTGCTCGAACAACCCAATATGGGTTAATGTCCGCCAAGATAAGCATTCTTTATTTCTTCGCTTGCTTGTAGTTCAGCAGCTGTTCCTGAAATCGTTACACGTCCTGTTTCAATTACATAAGCACGATTTGCTATAGACAAAGCCATATGTGCATTTTGTTCAACTAAGAGAATAGTCGTTCCTTCTCGGCTAATGTCCTCGATAATTTGAAAAATTGTTTTAACCATTAAAGGAGCTAATCCCATCGATGGTTCATCTAAGAGCAGAAGCTTTGGTCTCGCCATAATAGCCCGGCCCATAGCGAGCATTTGCTGTTCTCCACCTGATAATGTACCGGAAAGCTGTTTCCTACGTTCATGTAAACGTGGAAATGTTTCATAAACCTTTTGAATATCTTTTTGTATTTCTTTATCTTTTCTTAAAAAAGCTCCCAGCTCTAAATTTTCTTCGACTGTCATATTGGCAAAAACGCGTCGCCCCTCTGGTACATGGGATATTCCTGCCTTCACAATCCCTTGAGCAGCCTTCCCGCCGATTGATTCACCCAAATATTGAATCGTTCCATTTTTGGGTTTTAAAAGTCCTGATAAAGTTTTCAAAAGGGTACTTTTTCCAGCTCCATTTGCACCAATTAATGTAACGACTTCACCCTCATTTACTTCTAAGGAAACACCTTTGAGCGCTTGAATATTTCCGTAAAAAACATCGATTTGATCAACTTTAAGCATGGTCTTTTGTAACCTCCTCACCTAAGTAAGCCTCGATGACTTTCGGATGATTACGAACTTCTTCTGGCGTCCCTTGAGCAATTAGTTGTCCATGATCTAAGACATATATTCTTTCGCAAATACCCATAACTAAACTCATATCATGTTCAATCAATAAAATTGTTATGTTTAATTCATTACGGATAAGAGCAATTAATTCCATTAATTCATTTGTCTCTTGTGGGTTCATACCAGCTGCCGGTTCATCAAGCAGTAACAGCTTAGGACCAGCTGCTAAAGCTCTGGCAATTTCTAATCTTCTTTGCTTACCATATGGAAGGTTTTTTGCTTTTTCATCCTTAAACGATTCTAATTGAAAAATTTTCAGAAACTCAATAGACTTTTCCTCCATCTCTTTTTCCCCTGAGAAGTGAGATGGAAGTCGCAGAATCGAGCTGATGATAGAATGTTTTGCCAATGAATGGTAAGCAACCTTAACATTATCTAAAACAGATAGCTCATTAAAAAGACGTATATTTTGAAAGGTACGACTTATTCCAAGACGTGTTACCTTATAAGGAGGCAAACCATTAAGACGTTTACCCTCTAACAGAATTTCCCCTTCAGTTGGAACATAAACACCTGTTAGCAGATTAAAGCTTGTTGTTTTTCCAGCTCCATTTGGTCCAATGAGCCCAACAAGCTCTCCTTGGTTAATTTCCATATTAAACCCGGAAACCGCTTTAAGCCCGCCAAACTGTATACCAGCGTCATGTACCTGAAGTAACGGTGATTGGCCCATGCTAGTTGCCTCCTTTCGCGCTTTTCCACTTGAAAAGATCCGTAATTTCACGTGTACCCATTAAGCCTTGAGGGCGGTATAGCATCACGATAACTAATACAAGACTGTACATAATCATTCGTGTTTCCGGATAATCCTGTAAAAATGTCGACACTAATGTTAATAGAATAGCTGAAATAACAGCGCCAGATAAACTTCCAAGTCCCCCAAGAACCACAAAAATAAGAATATCAAAGGATTTTAAGAAGCCAAAGTTTGTAGGCTGAATAATATAGAAGTTATGTGAATACAATCCACCGGCAACACCTGCAAAGAAAGAGCCGAGCGCAAAGGCAATTACCTTATAGTATGTTGTGTTAATCCCCATCGCATCAGCTGCAATTTCATTTTCACGTACAGAAATACACGCTCTTCCATGTCTCGAGTTGGTGAAATTCATAATCACTATGATTGTAATGAATAAACATATAAACGTATAAGTCCAGGTTGTTAAATGTGAAACTTGCATTCCTGCTGCTCCACCTACATAATCAATATTTAAGAATACAATCCGGATAATTTCCCCAAACCCTAATGTTGCAATGGCCAAATAATCACCTTTCAAACGAAGACTCGGTATTCCGACAATGAGACCAGCTAAAGCTGCTACAATTCCGCCAACTAATAATGCTACGGGAAACGGCAGTTGAAGCTTCATGGTCATGATGGCTGATATATAGGCCCCTACTGCTAAAAATCCTGCATGTCCTATTGAAAATTGTCCGGTAATCCCAATTACTAAATGGAGGCTGACTGCCAAAATGATGTTAATGCCGATAAAGATGAGTGTGTTTGAATAATATGGATTCAAGATCCCAGCATTAATCAGAAATTGTACCGTACCGTATACGACGAATGAAATAATAAAAAACAGCCAAAATCCTTTTGCCTTTTTCATCATTTTCACCTACACCTTCTCTCTAGCATTTTTACCAAAGATGCCCGATGGTCTAAATAATAGTATCAAAATGAGAATGATAAATGCTGCAGCGTCGCGCCATAGCGAAAAACCTAATGCACTTACAACTGTTTCAACTACACCGAGAACAAGCCCACCAACCATTGCTCCGGGAATAATCCCAATTCCGCCTAAAACGGCCGCAACGAATGCCTTTAAACCTGGAATAATCCCCATTAATGGATCAATTTTTGTATAATAAATACCAAAAATAACACCTGCTGCTCCTGCCATCGCAGAACCAATGGCAAAAGTTGCAGAAATTGTAGTGTTCACATTAATTCCCATTAGACGAGCTGCATCCATATCATGAGAGACTGCACGCATCGCCTTCCCAATTTTCGTTTTGTGAACAATAAATTGCAAAATAACCATTAAAATAATAGAAACGGAAAGAATTAATAGAGATTGGCTGCTGATTTGCGCACCAAAAATTTCAAAGGACTTGTTTGGTAATACATTGGGATATGCCTCTGGCTGTGCACCACGAACATAGATGACCCCATATTCAATGAGTAAGGAAACACCGATTGCCGTTATTAATGCTGCTATTCGCGTTGCATTCCGCAATCGCTTATATGCGATTCTTTCAATAAGCACTCCAAATATTGCACAAACAGTCATGGCCAGTAGTAATGCCGGGAAAAAACCCAGTCCCCAGCCTGTTATAGCATAAAATCCAACAAATGCTCCTATCATAAAAACATCGCCATGGGCAAAGTTAATTAATTTTATAATTCCATACACCATCGTATACCCAAGAGCGATTAGTGCATAAATACTGCCGAGTGAAATACCGTTAATTATTTGCTGTACCCATTCCATGAACTCTCACTCCTTTTAAGAAACGCGTATAAGCCTTTGCATTGATGCTTATTGAAATTTTGCTTTAACTGAACAATTAACGTAATATGGGAAAGAAAAATGGGAGGATAGATAATCCCCCCATCTCTCCTGGTTAATCTTAAGGATTAACTTTAGATTTGAATTCTTGCTTACCATCAACATATTCTAAAACGGATGCAGATTTTATGAGATGGTGATTTTCGTCAACTGTAATGGTTCCAGTAATTAAAGATAAATCTTTAGTTGCAGCAAGAGCATCTTTAATTTTCTCTGAATCTGAAGTACTGCCCGCACGTTTCATTGCATCAACAAGTAGGTAAACAGTGTCATATCCAAGTGCGTTAAATGCATCAGGAGATTTGCCATTATATTTGTCTCCAAAAGCTTTGACAAACTTTTGAATCGTTTCATCAGGATCACCAGAAGAATAGTGATTGATGATGTATGTGTTATTTAAGGCATCAGCTCCAGCTAGTTCCACAAGCTTTGGAGAATCCCAACCGTCCGCCCCCATTAATGGAACATCAATGCCCATTTCCCTAGCTTGCTTAACAATTAGGCCGACTTCTTCATAGTATCCAGGAATGAAGATATATTCAGGATTGGCAGCTTTAATACGAGTTAATGTAGAACGGAAATCAGTATCCTTTGCTACATACGATTCTTCAGCAACAATCGTACCCCCAGCCGCTTCGAATGTTTCTTTAAATGAAGCAGCAAGACCTTTTGCATAATCACTTGCATTATCAGCATAAATAGCAACATTTTTTACTTTCAGTTCATTTAGAGCAAAGTTAGCCGCAACTGTTCCTTGGAACGGGTCAATAAAAGCTGTACGGAATACATACTCATTTACTGTTCCATCTTCTTTTACCGTTACTGTTGGGCTTGTACCAGATGGTGAAATTAGAACCGTCTTGTTATCATTCGCAATCTGTGCTTGTGCCACGGTATTACCGCTTGTAGCTGCACCAATAATTGCTGTTACCTTATCTTGGCTAGTCAATTTGATGGCAGCGTTTGTTGCTTCAGCTGCATCAGATTTATTATCAACTTTAACAATTTCAATCTGTTTACCATCAACACCACCTGCTGCGTTGATTTCATCAACAGCTAGAGCTACCCCATCAGCAATTCCTGATCCATAAGATGCAACTCCACCTGAAAGCTCCAGGTTAGCACCAATTTTAATTGTATCTCCTCCTTTAGAAGATCCAGAGCCCTCTGATCCTGTTTCTGTAGAACCTCCGCCGCAACCGGCAAGGATTCCAGTCATAAGCGTTGTAGCCATTAAGACCGAAGTGATTTTTTTCTTAAAAACCATTTTCTTTCCCCCTTATACTTTTCTGATTGTTGAAGTAATTGTAGCTACAGATCGTAATACAAAGCTAGATTAATAGATAATAATCTAACCTTCTTACAAAGTCAGCTAAATTCCTATTTATATATGCATGTTAGGAATTTTGATATTTCTGACTACTCAATATAAGCATAGTATATTATTTTCCCACTAGTCTGTCAAAGCAATATTTTCGCAATAGTTAACTTTTTTGAAATATTTTTTACACTAGCATTTTTGAACTTTAATGTTTAAATATATGCTTATTCAAAAAAAAGAGACAAAGGTTCTAATCCCTTGTCTCTTACATATTTATTTACATTCAGTTATAAGACTTTAAATAGATTTATTATGCCTTTTCTCCGTTTTTCACTGTAATTACAAAAATAATAAATAATACTACTGTAGTAAGTAACCCTAACAATGTACTGTCGGTTAAACCAAGTACTACATACCCAAATGCTGCAATTACAGCAGAAATGATTGCATATGGAAGCTGTGTCATTACATGATCAATAAGATGACTTCCTGCACCTGTTGAAGAAAGAATCGTTGTATCTGAAATTGGTGAACAGTGGTCACCAAATACAGAACCGGCTAATACAGCTGCAAGAGCCGGCAGCATTAGATTAAGATCTGATGCTGCTACAATGTCCCCTGCTATTGGCAGCATCATTCCGAATGTTCCCCAAGATGTGCCTGTAGCGAATGCCATTATACCCGCTACAACAAATAGAATAACTGGTAAAAACGCAATATTTAAATGGGATTTTTCTACAAGACCTGCTAAATATTTTCCTGTTTCAATCTGACCAATTAAGTCAACAATCACCCATGCAAATACTAAAATATAGACAGCTGGAAGCATAGATTTAATACCCTCAATGATTCCTTTTGGTAGAAGACTGACGCTAATTGCACGTTTTCCATAGACCTGAACAAGGAACATAAGAAGTGTGACAACTATGCCAAACAATCCGCCGTATAACAGAGATCCTGTTACATCCGTGTTTTCCAAAACACTAATAATGGTAACATTGCCTTCTGATGCTTCATAGCCTGTCCAAAATAATGAACCAACTGTTCCAATAACTAATGCAACGATAGGCCAAACTAAGTCGCCTACAGACCCTTTTTCACTTTGAGGTAACTCCTGTTTTAGCTCACCTAGTACTGGCTTTTCAGGATCAACAACTTCGCCAGTTGTCATAGCTCGATTTTCATGAACCCTCATACTCCCAATATTAATATTAAATACAGCAACTGCAAAAACCATTAACATAGCTGAAATTACATATAAGTTCATTGGAATAATTTGTATAAAAGCCGATAAAGGTGAATAGTCGGTTATTCCGTGTGTTACTAAAATTGGGGCGATAATCGCAATAATATAAGCACCCCAGCTTGAAATCGGTGAGACCACACATATTGGTGCAGATGTTGAGTCGATAATATAAGCAAGCTTTGCGCGTGAAACCTTATTACGATCTGTGATAGGTCTGCTTACTTGCCCAACAGCTAACGCATTAAAGTAATCATCAATAAAAATAAGAATCCCTAAAACAGCAGCTAACAGCTGTGCACCTGTTCGTGTTTTAACCTTTGTTTGAGCCCACTCTCCAAAGGCTCGACTTCCACCAGAGATCGAGATGAAAGCAGTGATAATGCCTAAGAGGAATAAAAATAAGATAATATATACATTCCATGTATTAAGGGCGCCTTCTGAAACAACGACTCCTTTAAAGCTATTCCAAATTGTGAGACCAATGTTTTCAAGCCAAGCTCCGACAACTTCGTTTAATAAAACATTTCCGTGCAATACAACTGCGGCCGCTATTATTCCGACTCCAAGAGAAAGTAGGACTCTGCGGGTTAAAACCACCATTAACAGAGCAATAATCGGTGGGATAATTGAATAAATGGTTCCAGACATATTGTGTTCCTCCAAGTTTGATATTTCATGGAGAGCGTACGTGGTAAGAGAAAAAATAAAAAAGAGTAATGATAGAAAATAACTATCATTACTCTTGGTAATGTTATGTTATCCTCCATCACGATCAGTAGCTCTCCATTATAGATGCATCTCTATAATGACAGTGTTACCCTTTTTCAAGGCAACCCCAACAAAAATAACGTTGACAAGTTCATTTTTGCTTCGGCGAAAAGTCCTTTCAACTATGCTCCTCGTTGTCATCCTCACATAGTTTACTCATATTTTCCGCACCTCTACCTCATCGATCCGATAAGGTGGTGTTATTCACTTTTAGAATTCCTTTTGTAGTATAATTCATTACACTTTATAAAACAATTATTCTAGTATAGTATTTTTTTACATCCAGTTCCATTGCATAGCCCCTTTTGCTTTTGTTGCTAATTTGTTGGTATTTCAATAGAAGGTGATGAGTCGCTGCCATTGTTATAAAAATCAGGAACATCATGCAATATATTTTGATTGATTACTGGAACGATGGTTTCGATTTCTACTTCTCCCGTAGAAAACGGTAAAATAACCTGCATGGTAACAGTCGCTAAAACATTGTATTGAAACCATCCATTATTAATTCCCCACTCGTCAATTCTCCCCTGTGGCGTTGTTTCCCCAAAACCCACCATATGAAACCGAATCGGAATTTCCGGACCTAAGTTTCCTAAGATGGCATTGTTCGTTGCTTCTCCAAGGGGTACTTTAAAAACAAATCCTGTTTGCCCTGTTGCGTCATCTTTTTCAATTTCTAAATCGGGGTATTCAAGTTTACTTATATCTCCGTCATTCACGTATTTTAAATATTCCTCAATATTTCCAAGTGTTTTTGTTGCCATTCTATTGACAACTTGTGTGTTGTAACTAATTACCTTTCCCGTTTCATCTGTTTGAACGATACTCAAATCCTCTTGGATCAATTCTTCCTCATTTATTTGTTTGTTGATTGCATTTTTAATAACTGTAGCCGCTACCTTTTTTGTTTCATTCTCAGCATATGCCATAAGTGCAGGCTCAATCGCTTTGTTAATAATAAATAAACCGACGATCGTCGAAACGATAAAAAAAACAATAGTTATTAAAAAGACATAACGAAAAGGTAAAGGCCCTTTCCTTCTTGGTTGTAGGCGACGTCTGTATTTTGCCAAACGAAAATCCCCCCTTACATGCTATATGTATGCAAGTAAGAGGGGATGTACGATAATTATTTTTATTTGAATACCTTCTCAGGTGTTTGGATTTTAAATCATTTTTAGTAAGGCATCTTTGCCCTTCATGCCTACTGTAATTCCTCGATTCTCGGCTTCGTATGTGATTGATTCAAGAGGGGCATCCAGTAATTGCTCGATTGTACGAACACCAACAGCCCTACCAGCAATAATGCCTCGATCTTTAAGTTTTTCATTTAATAATGCAACGTCGAGAGCTCCACACATAATATAGCCATTTTCATTTGAGACTGCCATAAAATTTGTCTTAGGTAATTTCACAGTAATGGCTGTAAATTGATGATTATCAATCAAAATTGGTGTCATTGAGACCATTCCTAGCACACTCCTTTCCCTACTAAATTATGTGTGTGGGAAAAGAAATGTGTTAGAAATGGGTACTAGTTATAGACCTATCTTTTGCCTACATCTTTTGGCTAGGGATCATTAGACTGTTTGACCAATGGATTTTATTTTCTTTGCTAAAAGATCCCGTAAGAATTCTGGCATATAATATTTCTTATCTTTTGCGTCCCGTATAACAGGGAAAAGTAATCCGAAGGTGAACATATCAATAGTTGCAATTGAATATGTTTTATCTGGATTTAGCTCTTCTCCATTAATTTTAATTTGGATAATATGATCCACACCATCTGAAAACTTTGTCGTTTCGAGCTCTACTCCGTCATACACCATTTTACCCATAACCTTTCCACGAAAGCCCAAGCCCTTAATTCTTAGGTTTTCCATTTCGTCGGTGCTAGCCTGTAAAATGATTTCCTTCAGCTCATCACCTTTTAGCCAAACCTTACAAGGATTGATTGGATGTGGACAGATTCGATGAAGGTCTTCTCTCGTTACTTTTCCCATTTGAAGCGAGTCAAGCAATAGACCAGCATTGACCATCGATATGTCTCCATCACACCATTCACGGAGGACCTCAGCTAAAAGCCTAGAAAATGAGGTTTCAGCAAACCAATCGCTTGGTAATGGTTCATCGATTACTGCGATAACATCCTCTTTTAAAGTTTGTTTACTATCCACTAAATATTGTGACAGAACTTTATTCGTTTCATTGCTTTCTGGAAGTGATTTTGTTGGGATTACACTTGCTGTACTACCAATTAGCTTCTGTTGCAACGTATCAATTTCCAATGTGACATGACCAATATAATTTCCATATTTTTGTGCACAACAAAGCAGTGTATTGTTAATTCGTTTTCCGTTTTCTAGAAGGTGATGTGTATGCCCACCAAGGAGAACATCAACTTCTGGGAAGTCTCTGGCGATTTGTTCGTCTTCATTGATTCCTAAATGGGACAATAACAGAATCATGTCTGCTTTATTCTTTAATTCATCCAGTGTTTCCCTCAAAACAACTAGTGCGTCTTTAATATTCCATCCTAATAGCTTATACAATCCAATATAATGAACGGTTAAACCAATCATTCCGATTTTAAAACCACTTGGCAAGATGTAAATATCATAGGGAAGGGCCCAACTTGGAAGCTTTCCATTTTGGTCAAAAAGATTTGCAAGTAATACCTTGAATTCCGCTTCTTCATATAAGGAATCAAGATGCTCATAGGACATTGTAATTCCCTCATTGTTTCCGATTGTTGCATAATCGTATTGCAGCTGATTTAAAAGTTTCACATTTGTTTTTCCATAGGAAGCTTCTGATATCGGATGAAAGCGATCAATATGGTCTCCAATATCAATTAATAGCATTTCTTCATTGTTTTGTTGGTGAAACTGTCTCATCTCAGTTATATATCTAGTGATCCTGGGCCATCGGTCAAAATGGCTATGGAGATCGTTTGTATGATAAATATGTACGGTCTCAATCAATCCTACACCTCCTTTACAAAACCTAGTTAAGTTAACTAAAAAAGTCTAATTGCCTTGGGGCAAGATCTCGGTATTCGATTCCCAGCATATTGATAAATTGCTTAGCATTATCCGCTGCATCGCCACCTGAGTTATTATTGAATAACACATAGATGGATTCACTTTCTTTACGAATCTGATGGATGCGGTCAACCCATTCTTCTAACTCTTTCTTATTATACTTGTACAAGTACCTGACATCACGCCAATTGCCTTCACTTGGCTTTGTCCAACCATGAACGTTACGCCCATGAAACCGTACAAGGGTCTTCTTTTGATTTGTAGGATAAAGTACCGTTGGAATTGAACCAGAGCCTGCTTGTGGTTCGTCACAAATACTATGAATCCATCCTTCTTGTTTCATAAATAATAAGGTTTGATCTTGCAGTTGTGGTGAAAACCAAGATTGATGGCGAAATTCAAGGGCCACCGGAATATCTCCCATTTGTTGCTTGCACCATCTCAAATAGTCTACATTTTCACGTTTACAATCATACCATGGTGGAAATTGAAATAAAACCATTGCAAGCTTATTTGCTTTCTGAAAGGGCTCAAGTGATAAACGAAAGGCATCAAACATCTCTTTTTTTGATTCAAATGGAATATCTCCACGTTGATGTCCTGTCATCCCTTGATAGGCCTTGACAATAAATTGGAAGGATTCAGGTGTGTCTTTCACCCATTTATCTGCATTCCGTTTAGGCTGAATCGCATAGAAGGATGCATCCACTTCAACAATTGGAAAGTGTCCACCATATTCCTTTAATTTATCTCTTGGCGAGGTTCCAGCAGCATATAGACTGTCATGGTCCCCCCATCCCGTTACACCGATGTAGATCATAGGAGTCACCTCCATTAAATTTGCTGTTTAGTGCTAACTTATATCAATCCTAACAACAAAATTATACACTGTATGTATAAAAATAACTCGTTTGAGAAATCTCAACCGAGTTATTATATGTATTCTTATTTCTGGTATTTACACTATTACCAACAAATGGAAATCATTTAAGTCTATGTATTGTGAATGGCCTGATTCTCTTCTTTACTATCAATGATCTCTTTTGCAAAATGAGAAATATTTCCCTCGATAATAATTTCCTTCTTCCCCTTCTTTATTTTTACAACTGTCAAACTTGTTCCATCAATAAAGGGGGGTTCCCAGATTGCACTGATTAATTTGTTTTTACAAATCAATTGCAGAACTTTGATTACTACACCATGTGTAACTATCAGCAGATTGCTTGTTTGGTAAGTTTCTTCTACATTTACCAGAAATTCTTCTAGCCTTTTCTTTACATCGAAAAAACTTTCCCCTCCCATTTTATCCGGTTTATACAATTCAGGATGATGAAAATAACAATCATATCGTTGTGGATCCGTTTCTTTGATTTCCTTCAGAGTCCTTCCTTGCCAGTTTCCAAGGTTTATTTCCCTTAATCGCTCATCGAGTTTGATATCTAAAGGACGATTTCCTATCAGTATTTTTGCTGTATGAACTGCTCTTGGGCTTGGACTAGAAATGACAGATTCAAATCTAGTATTTGCCAATTTTTCAGCAAGTAACAATGTACGATTAACACCGTTCGTTGTTAACTTTGAATCCAAATGTCCCTGTAATCTATTCTCTACATTCCATTCTGTCTCACCATGCCTTACAAAATACAGTTTCAATAAGTTGTCACCTCCGGTATTTTCCTAAAATGTTTACCAGCCATTTGCATGATACTTCCTTCCAATTGAGATGGATACACAATTATAAAAGAGGTAGAGGGCCCCCCTGATTTTAGGAAATCAATATTAGAGGAAGACATTATTTTATCTCGATCTAATTCAGGAAATATCCGCTCTAATTCATGCAAAACACCTTTTGATCCAACCGGCCATATAAGCAAATCCTTGATTTCCGAGATATCTTTAAATAGTGATAATGGAGCAATCTCCTCCGATTCATATACCACCTGATCACCAATCAAAGGCAATCCAATCAAGGCAACATTTTGATGTTGTAAGTTTTTTTGCTTTACACTATTTGAGCTCGATTTTTTCCCAATCACAGTGATTCCAAGCGCAGATTGAGTTAATGAAAAATTTGTTTCTGTACTTCCTGTAATCGGTACGTTTTCCATATGTAGTTCTGACAATCCCATTTGAATTCCAGAAACAAGCTCATCCCATGCTTCTTTTCCACAAAAATTTTGAATAATGACGGAAATAGGGTAAGCTCCAGATACCATGCATTCCATTACTGCTACTCTAAACGAATAGTAACTAACGGTTTTATATGGAACCTTTACAGTGTCTTGTTCCTTCGTTCCAATCGCTCCGCTATTATCACTTGTGACCACAAGCAACTCTTCTTGGCTAAACGGAAGAACAAGTGCGTCTCTCATCCCTTTACCCCGCCTTTATAATAGATTCCTTGAAGAATTGTACTTAAACGTGGAATAGCGACCCAAGCGATAGCTGTATTTACTAATGAACCTATAAATAATGAGGGAACAAGCGCAACATAAAATGCCAAATCAAACAAATAGATAAAAGGGATTGGGGCTACAAACGAATTACCAATCACAAAAAATATGCTCGCTAAAAGTTTTTTTTCTTTACGAAAAAACACAGCAAAGACGGAAACAAGAATAGCCATCTCTATAGCAATGATAAAATGAAGAAATCCGAGAGGCATTCCACTAAATAGCGCTGATAGGATATGTCCTAAACCTCCGACAATGGCTCCTGCCCCAAGTCCAAAAAATACTGAAGCAAGTAAGGCTGGAAAAGCATCCAGTGCGACACTCCCGACAATTGCAGGTACCTTTATTGACGCTCCGACAACAGATAAAGCAATAAATAAAGCTAGTAAACTCATTTTTCTAACACTCATTTTAAATCCCCCTACCTTTTATCGTATGATTGAGGCCATACCAAATCACGTCAACACGCTCACACCTAAAAGAAAGATCCTGATATACCCATCCCGTTAAATCTCGCCAATTTCTATTCTCCTTCTCTATCGGAACAATTCCTTTCGTAATATCTATACCTATGACGATGATTTTCCGGTTGGAGTCCATATTTTCCCATTCTAGCCAGCCATCTAATACGCCCCTCAAATATTCTCTGGCTTGATTGATGGTCATTTTTGAAGATATTTCTTTTACCCACATCTCTATACCTTCTAATACAACAACTGAACTTTGTAAATCTCCGAGATTCTCCATTAACGGTTCACCTTCGTAGGAAGATATCCATTTAGCTTCCAGGTAGTTCTGTTTCACCCAAGCCCGTTTCCCGTTAAAAGCACCTCCTGTAACGAAATGCAATGCACACCACCCCTTAATTGTTTCCGGTTAAACGTCAACCTATATCCCGTTCCATGTGGAATATTCCATTCCCAAAATTCTTTTTCATCTAAAGAAAACTTGTCCAGTAGATAACGAATCACACCTCCGTGAGTGACAACAAAGGCCTGTTTAGAACCCTCTTGAAGTACCTTTTCAACTAATTTATGCCAACCCTCTTCTACTCTTTTTGTAAACTGTTCAAAGGATTCTCCTCCTGGAGGGGAATAAGCAAATAAATTATTCATCCAAAGCTGATATTCCTTAACTTCCTTCAGTTCATCGTAAGTCTTTCCTTGAAACGTTCCGAAATTTATCTCTCTTAATTCAGGTAGAACAACTGGTTTTACATTTGGAAACAATAGATTCATTGTAGACAAACAACGCTGCAGGTCACTCGAAATAAACAAGTCATAGTAATTCTTTTTTAAAGTATACGAGGAAAATATCTGGATTGTCTCCTTACATAAAGGAGAATCATTCCAGCCCATATAAATCTTCTGCTTATTTCCTTCCGTTAGCCCATGACGAAATAATGTAATAGCCACAGTGTCAACCATAATATATTTTCCGTCCCTTCTGCAGAAGCTCCAAGCACATCTCCAGTTATTCCACCAAACCACTTTATAGATTTTCTGCATATAAAAAAATAACATCCTATTGCTACCACTACCAAAGTAAGAACAGGTAAAATAAAATGAATATCAATAAAGGCAATTAAACTAAGCAATGCAACCAAATAAATAGGATAAATGTTCAACGTATTTGGTCTAGCCGCTTTTTTAAAATAAGACGCTAACCCATCTTTCCTTACTGCTGGTACCGCTAGTAACACCATCCCCATGACGCCTTTACTTAAAAAGGGAATGAACATAATGAGTAAAAAAGAGAGAGCACTTAAAGAAGCAAGAATCTCATAGATAAATAAAAATCGGCAGCTTAATAGAATGATAACCGATAAGACGCCAAAGGCACCGGTTCTTGGATCTTTCATGATGTCTAATCGTTTCTCTTTATCTTGATAAGAAAAAAAGGCATCACTTGCATCCATCCACCCGTCTAAATGAATTCCTCCTGATAAAATAATTGTGCATAACCAGATTATGAAAGCGGTTGCCAACAACGAAAAAGGAGTCCATTCCATAAGTACAAGCAGCAGCAAGCTGTATAATACTCCTTGTAATAAACCTAACAAAGGAAAAGTTTGGATACTCTTTTCAACATGAATCTTATCCATTGGTAAGGACATTTTTATTGGAAGAGCAGTTAAAAATTGAAGACTGATTAAAAACCCTTTTATCCACTTCATTATTTCCTTTTCCATCCATAAGTAATGTCTTTTATCTTTTCCCAATTCAAGTGACTTTTCATTGTAGTAGCAAGATTGTCATACCGTTCCTCTTTCAAATTTTGAGCGTACACAACTTCTTTTATCGGTTGCTGTTTAGATTTACGAATTTCATTCAACCAAGTGTTTCTCCATTCATCATTATGGAAAAGGTGATGCACATATGTACCGATTATTTTTCCATTATGACCGTAGTACCCTTCCTCCCTACCGTTTTCCACTTTAAGGAAGTGTGTATCTCCCTCGAAAATCTCCGTTTTACCTAAATGGATTTCATATCCTTCTATTGGTTCATTGCCACTAAGCTTTGTATTTGGATGATAATTACCTTTCACACGAATCGTTTCTTTTTCCTCATAAAAAGTTGTCCTGGCTGGAATGAGACTTAGACCCCTTACTAGTTCCCCCTTATTACCAGTATCAGTGCCCGCCAAATCAACTATTTCTCTGCCCAGCATTTGAAAACCACCGCAAATCCCTACTATAAAACCGCCATCTTGAACATAATTGATAAGTTTTTCATGCAATCCCCATTCTCTTATTTCATGCAGGTCGTTGATTGTACTTTTCGTTCCTGGAATAATGACTGCATCAGGATCGCCAAACTCGCCCGGGTCCTTTACAAACCGAACCGATACATCTTCTTCGTAAAGAAACGGCTCAATATCACTGTAATTTGAAATATAAGGAAGAGAGATGACAGCAATATCAATGGACTTTTTCCTTTGACGATATAGATGGGACTTGATTGATAAGGAATCTTCCCCATCAATCCGATGATTATCGATATAAGGAAGGACACCTAGAACAGGGATTCCCGTTTTTTCTTCCAACCATTTTACCCCGTCTAGAAATAATTCAGTATCCCCACGAAATTTATTAATGATTAATCCTTGTACTCTTCTGCGCTCATCCGGTGAAAGTAATTCCAAAGTACCAACGATGTTTGCAAAAACTCCTCCCCGCTCAATATCGGCAACTAGTAGAACTGGTACATCTGCTAGTTCGGCAACTTTCATATTAACAAGCTCTCGATCGTTTAAGTTAACCTCTGCAGGACTTCCGGCGCCTTCGATAACTACAACATCAAATTCCTTTTCTAAATTGTCCAAAGAAGACTGAATAGCCTCCAGTCCTTTTTTATAAAATTTTTTCCGGTAATCTCTCCCGGATAACGTCTCCGTCCTTTTTCCATACAAAACAATTTCAGAATGTAAATCCGATCGTGGTTTTAATAAAATTGGATTCATCCAAATTGTTGCTTCTGTTTTAGCTGCTTCCGACTGAATTCCTTGTGCCCGCCCAATTTCTTTACCATCAACGGTCACATATGAATTATTGGACATATTTTGTGATTTGAAAGGTGCAACTTTCACCCCTTCATTTGCAAATAATCGACATAATGCGGTGGTAATTAGGCTTTTCCCTACATCAGAAGCAGTTCCCTGAATCATAATTCCTTTCACTGTTTATCCCCCTTCCATAACAATGGCAGCCCTGCTTGGACCTCATATGCTTGATTAGCAATGCCCACCATATGTTGGTGTAATTTCCCTATAAGCCCACTATACGTAGACAAAAGTTCATTGCTATTGATGGGCTCAAATAAGAGCTCATTACTGACTAGGACCAAATCATGACAGTTTTTCTCTATTGCTTTTATTCCTGTCACTATACGATTAAAAACGGTCTCCTTATGTAAAATGGGGTTGCTCCAATCGGCTTCATCTGAAAAAAGCTCATTTGACAATAAGGTAGTCAAACAATCAAGCAGGATCACATCATTTTCCTTAAAATAGGATGCCAATTCTTCGATATTGGTTGATTGCTCCCATGTCTGCCAATTACATTCACTTTTATTTCTATCCTTTTGGTGACGGATAATTCTTTCTTTCATTTCATGATCAGATGGCATTCCTGTCGCTATGTAATGAAGCGAACCGTCAATTTTCTTTGCTTTATCAATAGCTACTTTCTCGGCAAAACTGCTTTTTCCACTACGTACTCCACCAGTTATGAAAATTATGGAAGTTGTCTCCACTCTTTTAGCACCTCCATAAGCCGAGAATTGTCTTTTGTGCTTTTAATAGCAAATCTTAGCCACTTTCCTTCTAATCCTGGGAAATTAAATGTATGCCTAGGCACAATTTCTCTCCTCAGCAAAAATTCAAAGAGCGACAATGGCTCTTTTTCCTGTGGATCACGTAATAAATAAAAATTAATATAAGATGGGGAAACCTCGTACCCTTCCCTTTGTAAAAAAGAAAATAACCTTTCACGTTCTGCATGTATATATTTTTTTGTCCGCTCCACAAACCTGTCATCTTGTAAACATGCATTCCCTGCTAACATAGCCAAGACATTGACGCTCCAATGCGGCTGAAAGGTTGCTAGTTTTCCGATGATATCTTGGCTGGCAATCAAGTAACCAAGCCGAAGTCCAGGAATAGCAAACATCTTAGTCATCGAACGCAGAATGATTAAATTGGTATACTCTTTTACGAAAGGAGCAAGCGAAGTATAGTCTTCCAAAAAGTCATAAAATGCTTCGTCGATAATGAGAGTGATATTCCTTTGCCTGCATTCCTCCAATAATTTAACTAATGTTGAATGTGGATAATGAACGCCGGTTGGATTGTTTGGATTGCATAAGAATACTGCATCCATACCCGCTAGTTTCCTTGCTATTTCTTTATCATCTAACTTCCATTCCGGTTCGGTTAAATGATGATAGAAAATGTGACAGCCATTTGCCACGCAGGCTTGCTCATATTCAGAAAAGGCTGGTTCAACAATGAGAACATTTTTTCCCGCTAGCATTCTCCCTACTAAAGTGATGAGCTCGGAACCACCGTTTCCGATAAGAATTGATTTAGTATCTAGATCCGTTATTCTAGCAATCTGTTCTTTCAATAAAGAGGCATTTGGATCTGGATAATCATTTATCTTTTCGTAAAACTCCAACCATCTTTTCTTTAAGATCTCAGGTGGCCCTAACGGATTAATATTGGCACTAAAATCAATCAGATTTCTCGGTTTTGGGATCCCCATCTTCTTGTATAAATATTGGGGATTAGAACCATGCAGTGGCCATTTCATACAGGATCCCTCCAATCCATAAAACAACTAAGAACAAAAGGCTTGTCCGAGTGAGTATTCTGTTCGTATCCAAAATATGTTCTGTCCTTAACGGTACTGTTGGTTCTCCCATTTTTGCTCTATTTGAGATAATTCCTTTATAAAAATTGACTCCACCAAGCTGAACTCCTAAAAGAGATGCAACTGCTGCTTCCAGCCAGCCGCTATTAGGACTCGGATGTCTCTTTGCATCTCTAAATAAGATTTTCCATGTATTTTGCTTACCTCTGATGGCTGGCTTATTGCCTACTAAAATAACAAAACCAGTTAAACGGCTTGGTATCCAATTCACCAAATCATCCAATTTTGCTGATGCCCAACCAAAGTCTTGGTATTTTTCATTTTTATATCCAACCATGGAATCACATGTATTGATGGCTCGATAAGCAATAGCAAGCGGAGCCCCTCCAATCAATCCCCAAAATAAAGGGGCTGTCACACCATCACTTGTATTTTCGGCGACTGTTTCAACGGTTCCACGGACGATTTCTTCTTCTTGAAGGTTATCTGTATCCCTTCCAACTATATAGGAAAGTTTATGCCTTGCTTCCGCTATTTCTCTCTTTTTCAGAGGATAATAGATTTCTAAAGCCGCGTCCTTTAAACCCTTTTGAGAAATAGTTGTAGCAATTATCAGTGCTTCTACAAAGATTCCCATCAGTGGATGTATTCGATAAAAAATCCATATAAGCAGAAGCGTTACTAGGAAAGTCACAAAGATTACAATAAAAATCATTATCATACCTTTTTGCTTACGTAATTTTCCTTGATTAAGCCATTTTTCCAATATAGATATCAATCGTCCCATCCACCTAACAGGATGAGGCCATGTCGGTGGATCACCTATAACAAGATCGATTAGAAACGCTATTGTAATTGCGATTAAATGATTTTCCATTAGTCTTGAATCCTTTTACAATATTTCTGCAACTCAATTTTACTCATTTTATGAGGACTAAAATTGCTATTCATAGATCCTTATTCTTCGTTCTTCTTATTGCTACCGCGGAAAACTTTAGCACTCCGTTCATACTCCACATCGGGCACATTTAAGCGAAAGTTAATCACCCGCGCAAGAGCAAATAAGTAATCCGATAAGCGATTCACATATTTTAACGGAATAGATGAAACCTCTTCTTCTGTTTTCATCAGTGTTACAATTAATCTTTCTGCCCTCCTTGAAACTGTCCTGGCTATATGGATCGATGCTGATGCATTCGAACCACCCGGTAATATAAATCGTTCCAATTCTGGTGCTTGTTCAATCAATTCATCTATTCTGTTTTCCAAATAAGTAATGGGTTCTTCGGTTAATTTATGTTTTCTTTTCTCTGATATATTTGATAACTCACTGCCACAATCAAATAATTCGTGTTGAATTTTTTCAAGGTCTGGAATAATATCGTTGAATAATTCCTTATCCAACTCTGCAATTGCCTTCCCTATAAATGAATTTGCTTCATCAATTGTTCCATAGGCTTCAACACGTATATTATCTTTATCCACTCTTCCGCCTATAAGGCTTGTCTGCCCTTTGTCCCCAGTTTTTGTATAAAGACGCATGTTTTTCTCTCCTTAAATTTACTATTTTTATCGTTTTTTAATAGGTTTCATTGACATGTTCTATTCAGCTGGTTTCACCTTGTTCATCAAGTAAAGGATCCTTATTTTCAATAAACGATGGATAAATATCAGGGTGAAGTATACTTGCTATCTTATTTAAACCGAGCAACAATTTAGGCGAAGGTCTACAGAATAATGGTTCATCTAGTATAAATAAACTATTGCTTTTAATGGCCTCTATTTCTGTTGCATGAGGACGTTTGAGGATAACGTTAGGATTAATCTTATCCTTTTGTACACCTACCCATACTGTACACATGACATCGGGATTTCTTTTACTAACCTCATCCCAATCCGTTTGAACACTTGCTTGAAGCTTATCTTGGAATATGTTCCTCCCGCCTGCAAGCTCACTCATTTCTGTTAACCAATTATTTGCTCCAGGTGTAAAGATAGGTTTAGGCCACCATTCCCAATAAATACTTTTTTGACTTTCAACTTGTTTGGATAGTTGTTGATAGTTTTCAAGTATTAAATTATACTTCGTGTATAGTTGTTCTGCTTTCTCTTCCGTATTTGTTGCCTTTCCGACAAATAATAAGCTTTCGCCAACTTCTAATAATGTTTCCGGGTTAGGTACGATGGTATATGGTATGGATCTTTTCTCCAACTCTTCAATATTTTTTTCCATTCCTGGAACTGAAAGAGAAGCAAACACAATGTCTGGATTTAATTTTTCAACTTTATCCATGTCTATGTCCAAATCCCTGCCTAACCTTGGCAGTGTTTTAATACTCTCAGGCCAATCGGAGTAGTCATCTACACCAACTAATGAATTAGTTAATCCTAAATACCCTAATAATTCTGTATTACTTGGACAAATTGATATTATTCTCATAGATTTACCCCTCCCTCATACTCAAACTGTAAAGATTAAAATTTAATCTAAAATTCGATTCCTTTAACAGCATTTACACCCTCATTATAATAATGTTTTTCAACATCAACTACAGACACGAGATCGGCTACATCTCTAATTTCCTGTTTCGCGTCTCTTCCTGTAATCACTAGGTGAACATGATCCGGTTTGTTATTAATCATATCTACTACTTCATTTAGTGGTAAAACATCATCGATTGGAAAACTATCAATCGCTAAAGCATTGTTTAATTCGTCCAGAATGACTAAATCATATTCTCCACCCATGACAGTGTCTCTAGCAATTGGCCAAGCCTTTTTCAATGCTTCCCGATGCTCCTCTGGTGTTTTCAACCAAGTAAATCCAATTCCTAACTGGACCATATCGACCCCTAATTTTTCCAGAGATAATTGCTCCCCGTAAGAACGTTGAGGTGATTTAATAAATTGCAAGATTTTCACTTTAAATCCTCTTCCTGCTCCACGTACCGCTAAACCTACCGCTGCCGTTGTTTTCCCTTTTCCATTTCCTGTATAAACCAATGTTAATCCCGTTCTATTTTTCTTACTCATACCATTCTCCTCCTGTAATTGAGAATTAATTGACGAATGAGCACCGTCCCTATTTTACCTGCATTTTTTAATCCAATTGTCAATCACCGCAGGGCTTGAGGCAAAATGAATATGTGTGAATCCTGCCACAACATTGTTGAAAAGGTATCCCTCTTTATGAATCCCCCTCATCCCCTCTGCTTCATATGCATATGGGATATCCCCACCTGCAGCTATGTATTTAGAATAATGATATTCATGGCCTTTTGCTGAAACATTCCCTAACAAAAAATTATCATTTAACCCTGTTATTTCTCTATACCCTAATGCCATTAATGTAGTTTGCATTTGTATTTCACCTGGAATGATACCTACCATATCATGCTTCGACTTGTCCGTTGTTTCTATCGCTTTCGTCAAATACATAAAGCCTCCGCATTCGGCAAGTGTCGGTAGTCCATTTTCAATTGCAGTTTTCAACGACTCTTTTGTCCTCTGATTAGCAGCAAGCTTTTCAGCAAATTCTTCTGGAAACCCGCCACCAAGATAGAGCCCATCGACATTATTTGGTAGGGCATCATTAGCTAATGGAGAAAAATAAGCAATTTCCGCACCATTCGCTTCCAACATTTCTAAGTTTTCTGGGTAGTAAAAATTAAATGCTTCATCTTTAGCCACAGCGATTCTAATCGATTTTTCTTGCTTTTGGTCAAAGAGCGAGGGACCGCTTAAAGCTGGTAACGATTCTGCAACCGACAATTCCAGTAGTTTATCAATATTAATCGTTTCTAGAACCAAGTCTCCTAATCTGTCAAAAAATGAATCTAAATCTCCTCTTTCAATTGATGGAATGAGTCCTAAATGCCTTTCTGGAATTTCCACATCTAATTCACGTTTTAAATAGCCGATGACAGGAATCTCGCATTCTTGTTCAATAGCTGTCTTCACTAATTGAAAATGACCTTCACTTCCAACTCGATTTGCGATAACTCCTACGATATTCGGGCCTTCTGCAAATGCTTGGAATCCCTTAACGATTGCTGCAGCACTACGGGCCATACTTGAGCAATCTACAACAAGTAAAACGGGGCTTTTCGTTAATATACTGATTTCCGCAGTAGATCCAACATTTGTTTCTGGGTTTTTTCCATCAAAGAAACCCATCACCCCTTCTATAATTGAAATGTCGCTTCCTTTTGCTCCATGTGTAAAAATATCTAGTAGACTATCTTCCGAAACCATCCAACTATCCAGGTTACGAGATACTCGTTTGGTAACAGCTGTATGATAGGAAGGATCAATATAATCAGGTCCACATTTAAAGCCTTGAACAATAAGTCCACGTTTTTTTAATGCAGCCATAATCCCAATCGTTAAGGTTGTTTTCCCGACTCCACTACTAGTACCCGCAATGACCATTCTTCTTTCTGACAAAATAACCACCTCTTCCTTGAAAAACTTTCAATTGCCAATATCGGTAGAGAACCCGCTAACTTTGTATCCGCTTGAAATATTTCTTAACCGCTTTTGTTGTTGCATGATATACCATCTGACCAATCCCTTTTCCAACTACTGTTCCTGAGCCAGCATATGGAGTTACCTCTCCTTGCTGTGTCAGGCCAAGAAGTAAGGCGTCCGTTGATGTACCCGTTGCGATTGTATTCGATTCAGGGTCTCGTACATGAAGGTCTTGTAAAGCCTTTACCTTTGCCTCTGTTGCTGACATATAACCATTAACAAGTGCCCCGTCCGTAAAATGGGCATCAATAAACACCATCGTATTGATTGTACCTATCTGGCTACTAGGATTTGCAGAAAACTCATTAGTGATATCGATGGCGTTTCCAACCCCAGCAGTTACAATGACCATCATGGGAATCCCTTCAATTACTTTCGTTTCCATCACCATATCTTCCAGGTTGACCGCCGTCATCATGCCTACTGCCTGCTCATGAGGAATGTCGTACGTTTCCATCCATTCTTTCAAATCTTTTTTTGGGTCAGAGCTATTGTAATGTTTATCAACATGGAAATTACAAAATTGATTTAACCATTGAATTCCTTCTCCAATTACTCCATTCGAAATCGTTCGTAACGCATGTTCAAATTGAACATGAATATACGTACTATTTTTCACGATTTTATAGGAATTGTTAAAGTCGATAGGGTGTTTTGTAATCACAAGTTGTGGTGTCATAAGAATTTGGGGTTTCGAGACAACTGGATGTGATTGTGTCTTTACTTCCACCTCATACACCTTTTTTAACTGGTCTTCTTTCCGTAATACATCGACCCCTCCCACCTCTAACAATTTACCTTTTTCAAGTAAACCTATCCGATTTGCATAAAGGGAAGCAACATTTAAATCATGTAAGATAGCTAAAATCGTTAGCCCTGTTTCCTTTTGTTGTTCCTTTAGTAAATCAAGCATCGCAAATGTATGCTTAATATCCAAATGATTGGTTGGCTCATCTAAAAGCAGAATTTCCGGCTCCTGTGCCAAGGCTTTTGCCAATAAAACCCGTTGTTTTTCACCTCCACTAATCATACGAAAGGGGGTATGTCGATAATGGCTTATTTTTGTTTTCTCCATGACATCCAACATAATTTCCCGATCTGCTTTGGATAGTTGCTTCAGTACTCCTTTTTGGTGAGGGTAACGCCCTAGACTAATAATTTCTTCCACCGTATAGTCAAAGGTGATCTGGACTTCTTGGGTTAGAACAGATATTTTTTTTGCTTTTTCAAGTTTCGAATAGGAGGAGATTTTCTTTCCTGAAAGTAGAATTTCCCCTTCTTGGATTGGCAGTTGGCCAGTAATCATTTTAAATAGCGTTGTTTTACCGCTTCCGTTTGGTCCGAGTAATGCAAAGAACTCGCCTTTTCTCACCTTCAAATCAAGCCCTTTGATAATCGGGGAATCATTATATCCTCCAACAATATCTACCATTTTTAACATAATCCTACCCCCTCCCACGAATTCTTTCCTTAACGAGTAATATCGCAAAAATAGGTGCCCCAATTAAACCGGTGATGACACCAATCGGAAGCTCACTTGGAGCAATAATCGTTCTGGAAAAAAGATCTGCTAAAATGAGAAATGCTCCCCCTACTAGCATGGATAATGGTAGGAGATGTCTATGATTGGGACCTGTTACTAAACGGACAAGATGAGGGATTACCAGTCCGACAAATCCAATGGTTCCTGAAACAGCTACAGCCGCACCAGTTAATAAGGAAGCACCAATTAAGATGAATATTTTGCCTCTTTTTACATTTACCCCTATATGATCAGCAGCTTCCTCTCCTAAAGCTAGCGCATTTAGTTCACGATAATGAATAAAAATAATTAACGAACCGACAATCATAAATGGGATGATTAGCTGAACATGACTCCACCCTCTCATTGCCACACTACCATATAACCAGTAAATAATTTGTGTCATGGCATCTTGGTCACCTAACGAAATAATTAATGACGTTAGCGCTCCAATAAAAGCACTGATAATGATTCCTGCCAAAATAATCGTTTCAATGGCTAAACTTCTGTTGCTGAGTCGAACTAAACCAAAAACAGCTAATAATGTCACGAGCCCACTTACAATTGCAACAATAGGAAGTGTAAAACTTCCTAATCCAACAATCGACACTTGAAAAAATAGGACGAGCACTGCCCCTAAAGCAGAGCCTGATGAAACACCTATCGTATAAGGATCTGCTAACGGGTTTCTCAAAAGCCCTTGGAAAGCAGCACCAGCTAGCGCTAAGGATGCCCCAACACAAAGCGCAAGCAAAACTCTTGGAAGACGAATATTCCAGATAATCATCTCTATATTCTTAGGAACATCACTAAGCCACCCTATTCCAAGAAAATTTTCAAATACAATATGTAAAACCATGGGAATTGGAATAGACACACTACTCTCCAATAAACCTAGGAGGGCAGCACCTAGTACAAGCCCTCCCGCAAATAGATACAACCAAATTACTTTATTCGCCAAATACTTCTGGATAAATGAGTTCAGCAAGTTCTTCCACCCCTTCGATTAAACGAGGGCCAGGTCTTGTAACGGTATCGCTATTCACATCAAATACTTGTTCATTTTTAACGGCTGGAACCTCTTGCCATCCACTACGAGAATACACTTCATTTTCAGGTTCCTCTACGTAATAACCGTATGTCGTAATAATAACCTCTGGGTTCAAGTTAACAGCTTCCTCTTCTGTAAATTTCACCCATCCTTCTTGGTCTTCCGCAACATTAATTGCCTGGATGGACTCTAGCATTTCATGCATAAATGTATTTGTTCCTGTTGTAAAAATATCTGGGGCAGGGGATACTTCCACCCAAACTCTTTTCTTATCTGTAATTTCTTCTTGAGCTTTTTCTTTAATAGCTTCTAGGCGTTCCTTCATATCCGTAATAATTTCTTCTGCTACTCCTTGTGTTCCTGTCGCAGTAGCAATCATTTCCATTATGCTATAAGCCCCATCAAAAGAATCAGCACTTCCAGTAATAACAACTTTGATACCAGCTTCCTCAAACTGTTCTAGTATGTCTGGATGATTCTTGTAGTGATAGTCAGTCGCAAATACGACATCAGGTAAAAGCGTTAAGATAAGTTCAACATTCATATCTTGTGCGCCAACTTTTTGAATATCTAAAACTTCCTCTGGATAGTTATCATAGTCAGATACACCAATAATTTTTTCGCCTAATCCAAGTGCAAATAAAATCTCTGTTGTACTTGTTTGAATAGATACAATTGATTCTGGTTCGGTTTCAATTGTAACTTCCCGATCGACATCATCTGTAAATGTTACAGGGAATCGTGCTTCATTTTTCTCTTCTTTTTCATCTTGATTATCATTTGATTGTTCTGCTCCAGATACTTCAGGCTCAGCTTGTCCAGTCGTCTTCTGGCTTTGAGCACCACATCCCGCTAAAATTGTCATACTTAACAAAAAAATAATACTGATTAAGACCCACCTTTTAAGAATAATGCCTTTCATTTTCTTTTCCTCCTACGATTTTTTCAGCAATTAAAAAACGCCCTTCCTATGGAAAGGCGCGTATAAGGTACATATATATGAGCTTGCAGAAAATTAAGCATAATGTTTTCCTGCGAACTACGAACATTGATGTACTTTAAACAATCCCATTCCTCGAGGAAGTTTAAACTCCAAATAGGCAGGTTCCTGACTTACGATTTAAGCGATTGGTCAAGCCTTACTATGCAGAATTGCACAGTGGGACATTTAACCATCCTCATCGATCACAGTGGCGGGACCGTGTTGGATTCACACCAACTTCCCTTTTAATCTTAAATAATTTCTACTAAACTATTTAAGAAACCTATTTGTCTGTGTATTCTAATTACTGTTAACATTATAATAGTATAGCGCAATATTATTGTCAAAAATTTCGAACTTTTTTAAGACATTTTAATAATCGTACCATTTGTGATTCTAGTCTTTTAACTAACTTCCATTTTCCTTATCTTCTTAAAAGCATTCACCATGTGTCTCTGGACCATAGAATTTCCACATCCAATCATCTTGGCAATCTCAGTTTTATTAAAACCAAGAAAATAGTATAGATGCAAAACTCTTTTTTCATTATTATTTAAACAAGGCATATAATGTTTAATTAGTAAACTGTTAATCACCTTTTTCTCAACATCTTCAAAAGGACCTTTAATAAACGCCTGGTTTATTTCCCCTGTTTCTTGGAAAACACTTACTAATTCTTGCATCCCATAAACTAATTCAAAAGCTTCATTACGGGAGATTTGAAATTCCTTCATTGCATCACTTATAGTTGGGTCTTTTCCAAACTTTTCTCGAAAGAAGTGATAAAAAGTCATATATTTAGGATACAGCATTCTAATTTTTTGACTTATAACAATTGAATTTGATTGGTTAGAACGCGAAAAGTTTCTAATTTCTCCTTGTATACTTAAATATAAATATCTAACCCATTCACTTGGATCACGGTCTAAATCTAATTTTTTTAGACCATTGAATAATCCTATTAAACAAGCTTGGTATAAATCTTCCCATTCCACTTTGTTCTGCAGCATAAAAACGGCTGGGTTTTTGGTATATGATTTAATAACATACTTAATGAATTTTTCAGCTTCCGCACTTCTTAATAAATCATCCATAAAATCGATGTCATTCTTAGCTTTAAACAAAGTGTCCTTTTCTTTTAAAATCATAAGAATCCCCTTACCTTTAATTATTGAGCGCACTGATAAAATACTCTTCATTAAAGGTGGACCTTAGAAACAGCACAATTTATTAAAAATTATAATACTACAAATTTTTATGTACCGTTCATCTACTCCACCCCCGTAGAGTGTGAAACATAAACAAGGCAAGTCTCCTGACTTGTGCTTCAACCTACTTTGAGCCTTCCCGTGTAAATGCCTTACAGCATTTTTACACAGTGGTTTTCTCATTTCATCAGCACTTACAGTTGCGAGGGCAGTCCTGGATTCACACCAGGTTCCTTTTTAAGTTTCTTTACACCTTATTTATATATTTTATGAAAGACTCATATCATCTAGTCTTCACACTTAGCATCCTATGTTTTTGTAAATATTTTATAAAAAATAGTAAGTTAACTTAATTTTAAAGCCTACATTACTAGACCACCATCAACACTAAGTATTGTACCGTTTATAAAACTGGCTTCATCAGAAGCTAAAAATAGGTATGCTGAAGCTATATCTTCTGGTTTACCAAGTTTTCGTAAAGGTGTCTTATCCTTCATCATATCCAGTATCTTTTGTGGCATTTTGGAGGTCATATCTGTTACAATAAAACCTGGTGCCACCGCATTAACTCTGATTCCTTTTGGCCCAAATTCCTTTGACCAACTCTTGGTCATCCCAATAACACCTGATTTTGTAGCAGCATAATTGGTTTGTCCCACATTACCGTATATTCCTACCACAGAAGAAGCGTTAAGGATTACACCTGAATTCTGTTCCATCATATACGGAGCTACAGCTTTTGTGCATTGGAACACTCCAGTCAAATTAACGCCAATTACTTTCTCCCAATCTTCTGTTTCCATTTTTGTGAGAAATCCGTCTATAGTGATTCCTGCATTATTGATGAGTATATCTATTTTCTTATAAGTATTTACTACTTCTTGAACCATCGAGTTCACTTCTTCTGAGTTTGAAACATCCGCTCGGCAGAAGCTAACCTCTCCGTATTTAGTTAGTTCATCTATTGTTTTGTTACCTGCTTGTTCATTAACATCGCTAATTATTACCTTTGCACCTTCTTCTAAAAACTTCTTAGCAGTTATTTTCCCTATTCCATTGGCACCACCGGTAATAAGTGCTACTTTTCCATCTAATTTCATTAATTAACACTCCCAACTTGTTTAGAAGCTTAGAGAATTTGAATGTACAGCGCTGTATCCTTATAATTTTTTTATTCTTTAAATTGTCGTTTATCGATTACGCGTTTTGCTTTAAACTGTGTTCTTTCGAGCGTTCCAAGAGGGAGTAATTCAATGTTAATCGTCACACCTGTCTCTTTTTTTAGTTCCCTGGAGATCCTTCCTTCCAATTCCTGGTCACTAAGTGTTCCAATTGTTTCACACTGTACCGTTACTTCATCCATAATATTGTCACGAGTTACAATCATGACAAATTCATCACCGATTCCTTCAATCCTTCTAATCACATTTTCAACTAAACTAGCGTAAACATTTACTCCTCGGACTGTTACCATATCATCAATACGTCCATATATTCCTTTTGGTAAACGTGGATAGACACGACCACATGAACAAGGCTCATCAGTCCAAGTAGTTAGATCACCTGACCAGTAGCGGATTACTGGTTGGGATGTCCTCTCTAGAGGGGTATAAACAGGTACTCCCTCACCACCAAACGGGACACGTTTTTTAGTATCCTTATCCACTACTTCTGTATAAACAACGTCTTGCCATAAATGCACTCCCTGACGATGCTCACATTCTGAATTACTCATCCAAGGAGTTACTTCCGCCATTGTACCCGAGTCTATGCAAATCCCACCGAATACCTCTTCAATTTTCCTCTTCGTTGATGGTACTCCTGCACCTGGTTCTCCAGAGAAGAATAAGATTCTAAATCCGAACTCTTTTGGGTCAATTCCTAGGCTCTTTGCTTTTTCAGCTAGATACAAAGCATAGGATGGCGTGCCATAAAACACTGTAGGCTTTACTTCTTTTAACCATGAAACGGCTTTCTCTGTTTGGCCTGCTTGCCCAGCCCCAAACGGAAATGTCTGTGCCCCAAGACGTTCTGCGCCAATAAGAGCGCCCCAGCTTCCAATATATAAACTAAGTGGTGATCCGATAAATACTAAATCACTAGGACGTACACCAAAGCTCCACATGATACGTGCATGCTGGTAAGCTATCCGATCCCAATCATCTTTACCAAAAGAAAAGACAGTCGGTTTTCCTGTAGTGCCAGAGGTTCCCTGAATACGGTGAACCTCTGAGCGTGGGATACAAACATTAGAACCAAATGGCGGGTACATCTGCAAATCTTCTCTTATCTCATCTTTAGTTGTAATAGGCACATGTTCAAAGTCTTTTAAACTATTAACATCACTAGGAAGAAAACCTGCTTTCCTCCATTTTCTTTGATAGAAACCGGAATTTTCGTAAGCGTAATTTAATACATTCTTAATTTTATAGAGTACTAATTCATCAAGTTCCTCTTTAGTTGCCGTTTCAATTTCTCTGTCCCAATATATCTCATCTTTATCCGGAATATAATCATTGTCATACATTGGTGGCCATTGCTTTATCATAGAACTTTTCAGCATTTTATCCCTCCATTTTTCGACTTAAATAAAGATTTAAGAAAATAGCTAGTGAAGATTCTACTTAGCCTCATATGCTTTTCTTTTGACATTTTCTCGAATCGTATTTGCCATAACTTCTATTCTTGACTCTGGTCCAAATACTTCCGCTATACCAGCTTCCTTTAGTAAAGGAATATCATCATCAGGAATAACTCCCCCCATTATGATAAGAACATCATCTAGGCCTTTTTCTTTTGCTATTTCAACAACTTTAGGTCCTAATGTTAAATGATTGCCTCCTAAAGTACTTAATCCAATTACATCTGCTCCTTCTTGGATTGCGGCATCAACGATTTGCTCTGGAAATTGATTTCCGAGATATACAACTTCCATTCCCTCATCCCTAAGCATTCTTGATACTACAAGTGCTCCACGCCAATGAATATCTAAACCCAATTTAGCCATCACTACTTTTATTTGCATACAGAAAACCTCCAATATTGTTGTTTTTTTAGTCCGATTAAACTAGAGGGAACTGCCATAGTCCGAATTCTTCACGGAATACCTCTTCGATTTCACCTAATGTTGCATAAGCCAATACAGCTTCCTTTATATACGGCATTAAGTTTACATCTTGGTGACATTTCTCTCTCAATTGAGCTAAAAGTTCCTGAACTTTTTCATTATCCCTTTTTTGGCGAAGGTTTTTTAATTTTTCTTTTTGTATCTTTTCAGCATTCTCAGGATATCTAAAGACTTCCACATCGGTTTTACTGTTTTCAGTAGGAAAGTAATTCAGACCTACTATTTTATATTTACCACTCTCAATATCCTGTTGAGTTTTGTACGCAAAATCTGAAATTTCTCTATGCAGCCAACCTGATTCCACTACTGATACTAAGCCACCCTTGGATTCGATTAGTTCGATATAATCTCGAATTCGCTGAGCCATTTCTTGAGTTAATTTTTCTACAAAATACGAACCAGCCAATGGATCTACCGTATTGACCACATTTGTTTCAGCTTGAATGATTTGTTGTGTTCTAATAGAGATTAATGCAGACTCCTCTGTTGGAGCGGAATAGGCCTCATCATAAGAATCAATGTGTAGAGATTGGGCGCCACCAAGTACAGCAGCAAGACCTTGAATAGCTGAGCGAGCAATATTATTTAGTGGCTCAACTTTAGTTAAAGTGATTCCAGCTGTTTGGACATGGAAACGCATTAATTGAGATTTATGTTCTTGAGCATTAAAGCGATTCTTCATTACATCATGGTAAACAAGTCTTGATGCTCTACATTTTGCTATTTCTTCAAAAAAGTCATTAAACAAGTTCCAAAAGAATGATAATCTTTTGGCAAAATCATCAACTTTATTTCCTCTTCTAATTAACTCCTCTGTAGTAGCAATTGCGTTTGCTATTGCACATGCTACCTCTTGAACAGCTGTTGTTCCCGCTTCTCTTAAGTTATAGCCGTTATAACTTACCGGGTTCCATCTTGGTAAATTTTTGCTAGCATATTCAATTGCATCACATTGTAATCTGAATGATGCCTTCGGTGGTAATACTTCAAGAGAGCTGCCAATTGTCGTTTCCATTAAAAAGTCGTTTTGGTTTGTACCTGATAGTTTTTCTAATGGAATACCTTTCTTTTCTGCCATCGCAACAAACATAGCCATCACAACTACGGTTGTACTTGGCAAGTGTGTTACAATATTACTTGAAATTTCATCAATAGGGATACCTTCATATAGTGCTTCAATATCCTCCAATGAATCAATGGCTACTCCTGCTGCTCCTACATGTCCTTCCCCTTCTGGATCATCAGAATCATACCCACGAATCGTTGGTAAATCTAGAACAACACTTGTACCTGTTGCACCATTTTTAAGTAGGAATTTAAAACGTTCGTTGGTGTCCTCTGGAGTCCCATATCCAGCTATTTGTCGAACTGTAAATAACCTACCGCGGTACATATTAGGGTATACTCCCCTTACAAAAGGTTCCTCTCCAGGGAGACCGATATCCTTTAAATAATCGATATCTTTAATATCATCTGGAGTATATAGTAGATTAATAGGAATACCAGAATCGGAGTAATATTCTCCTTCACCAGCTTTGTCTTTTAGTGTTTTCTTGGCCCATTTTTCTTTTTGAGTTTCAATTTCCTTAATTACTTCCTCATTAAAAAGTGCTTCTTTCTGATCCACATTATTAATAGTCATATAAATTTACCTCCACTGAATTTATTTAGAAACTAAATTATTGACAATCTCATGAGAAACTGTAATTGGATCGAGCCTGCCGTATTTAACTTCTTCAATTTTTGCTTGCAGTTCTTTATTTGATTGAATCATTTCCCTTGCTTCATCTGAGAGCAAACCTAAAACGATATTTTTTAATATAGTAATATTTCGATCTTCTCGTTTATTCTTCCACAATTCTGAGTTTTGTAGATACTCTCTGTGTTCATGGATTTTTTCAATTAATTCTTCAATACCCTCTTCACTCGTAGCAATCGTTTTAAGAACGGGTCGCTGCCAATCTGTTTTTCCTAATTCTCTAACCATCATTTTTAGGTCTCTGACACTTTCATTAGCTCCCGGTCTATCTGCCTGATTTATTACATAAAGGTCGGCAATCTCCATAATCCCTCCCTTTAATGTTTGTAATGAATCACCTAAACCAGGGACATTAACTAAGGCTACGGTGTCAGCTACTTTCATGATTTCAAATTCCACTTGGCCTACTCCAACCGTTTCAACCAAAATAACGTCTTTTTCATATGCATCTATTACATTTACAATATCGGCAGTTGAAGCGGCTAAACCACCAAGGTTTCCTCGGGTTGCCAAGCTTTTTGTAAACACATTAGGCAATTTAGATAATTCCTGCATTCTAATTCGATCACCTAGTAATGCCCCTTGAGTAAATGGACTGGTTGGGTCCACACAAACTATACCTATTGAAAGCCCCTGTTTGGCTAATACCTTACACATTTTACTGACTAAAGTACTTTTACCCGCTCCAGGTGGTCCTGTGATCCCTATGATATGAGCTTTACCTTTTCGAATGTAACTTTCTTTAAGAATTTCTACACTTAACGGAGTATTATTTTCCACCTCCTTTAGAAATTTCCCTAATGATACATCGTCCTTCGTATTAAAAGAATCGACTATAGATTTCAAGAAAACACCTCCTTCACCCTAATTAATGAAGTTTTAAATTTACTTATTTTTTAAAGAATCCAATTCTAATTGGGCATTACTTAAATGGGCATCCATAAGCCTGCTAGCTTCATTTGGATCTTTATTTTTAATAGCATTAAATATTTCCCAATGTTCCTTTTGAAAGCGTTTTAATATTTGTGGAGTTGTTGCTAACTCACTTCTTGTGGTACGTATTTGTTCCCTAAGTAAATCCGAAATCACGCCAATGATAATGACTAGCATCCTATTTTCAGAAGCTTCCACGATTGACTTATGAAATAAGAAATCAAAATTGGATTGCATTTCTTCCTCACTATCTACATAGTGTTTATCCATTTCTTTTAATATATTTTCAATTTGATTTAAATGAGCTTCTGTTCGTCGGTTTGCAACGATACTAACAGTTGCTTTTTCAAGAATCCTTCTAGCCTCAAATAATTCAAGTGTATCCAAACCTCCTGAAACGGCTACTAATGACATAATCTCTTTTAAGTTTTCAGGCTGCGCTTGTTTTATAATAGTACCCTCACCGGACTTTGATTCGATAATTCCAAGGATACTCAGAACCTTTAATGCCTCCCTCAGCGAGGAACGACTAACTCCCATAGATTCTGAAAGTTCGAGTTCGTTAGGTAATTTTTGCCCAAGTTTCAACTCTTTATTTAGAAGCAGATATTTGATTTGATCTATGATTTCTTCAAATCGTTTCTTCTTTTTTAATTCCTTAAACATGGTTCACACCCTTTAAGACATTTATTTACATGATTGTATGTTTGTATGTTTGTCTGACTTATTGTATTTTTAAAAAAGCTCTTAATGTTTTTACCCAGAATTATGATTTTTATTTTTTTTAAGTTATAGTGTAAAAAATCTAATATTACGCCAATGTAATTATTGAATGACTGAGACTCCCTAATTAAATTTTAAAAACGCTTTCATTACAAAGGGGCATTTTCTGGAATTTTCAAAAGTATGTTTGTCAGACAATCTTTTGTTTGTTAATTATATCTTAAAGGAATAGTGTTCACTGAGTCAACAGAATTTTTCAAAAATTAAAATTCTTCTTGTGACATCACTGCTGAAACATATCAGGGATACACACCTAAAAAAAGCTGACGATCATGTATTTTACTCTGATCAATACAACCCTCTCATATAGTGATTAAAGGTATGTATCCAAAAATGACAAACTGATATGTTTTAAGGGAGTGAAGCAAATTAGCTTTATATAACATACGATTTGTTTCTTGATACATGATGTCTAATGCTGATCTTTTATTTAGCTCAAGGGTGTGCTGTTTAATCCAGCAGCTAGATTAATAGGTTACGATACTTAAATATCGCATTAAATTAAAGAAAACTAATTAATCTCAAATAATTCATGGCCTACTTCCCCAATAATTTCATGTCCGTTTGGAGTAATTAAAATATCATCTTCTACCATTACCGAACCTATTTCAGGAACCATAAATTTCGGTTCTAGTGTGATAACTGTATTTTCTTTAAAAGGCTCTTTGGCTTTAGGTCCAATTACAGGAAATTCATCTAGTTCTAAACCTATAGAATGACCTATATATTCACCTCGATTATCACCGATGCCCATAAAAAACTCTTCCATGTTTCTTTGCTTTACGAGATTTAGAGCAAATTCATATAATTCAGCTCCCGAGATGCCTGGGCGAACTTTATCAATTACTTGAAAATGAACATCTAATAATTTATTCCATAAGTCTATCTGTTTAATTGATGCTTTTCCTATCGAGTATGTTCTAGCCATATCACTATGGTAGCCTTCTTTGGAAATCCCATAATCCAACACCATCAGGTCACCATTTTTCAAATGGCGGTTTGAGGAACCCCAAGGTAATGCATTACTTAACCCCACGCCAGTCACTGTCATAGCATGACCTGAAATAACCCAGGAATTCTCCCCCGACGCTACTATGCCTCCACCTGGCAAACAGGCATCCCATCGATGAAACCATACTAAACCATCACCGCCATTCTTTCTTGCTTCCGACTCAAAGATAGCGGCTATTTCATGTTCCTTTTGTCCTGCTCTTCCATGTTCTAAAATAGCTTCATGGGACAACTTCCACAATTTTGCTGAATTACGGATTTTTTGCACTTCATCATCAGATTTTACTAATCTCTGTTCCATAATAATATTTGTAATGTTTATCAATTTGCCAGTATCAATAGTACTTTCTAACTTTTTTACTAAGTTATAGGGTAAAAAATCAATTTCTGCGCCAATGTAATGGTTAAAGGATGGAAACATATCCAAACCAATTAAATACGCTTTCATTTCCTTTAAATTACCTGCATTTATTACATTTTTAATATGTGTTTGTTCACGAGTAAATTCATGTGCTCTTCTAGTGAATAGAATAGGTTCACCTTCCGCTGGAACCCATAAATTACTTGGTTGACTTGTCTGTGCATAGTAATACAAATTTCTAGGTTTCTGAATAAGAGCAGCAAAAATCCCCTCTTCTTGTAGTTGAGATTGTAAATAATGAATTCGATCATGTAACAAGGTTGGATTATTAGTCATTATTAGACCTCCATACTAATGAAAGCGATATCAATTTCATTAATAAAGTTAAAACCAATTATTCTAAAACTTGTTTAGCAGAAATCATAACACGGGTTAATAATGCACCTAGAATAGCAAGACCTGCACCCGTAAACAAAACAAATTCCCATGAACCAAATGCTACGATAAGAACACCCGTCAAGGTTGGTGCAATAATACCTGCAACAGTTCCGGAGGTATTCATTATACCTGATAGTGTTCCTGCACTTTTAGGACCGATATCAATAGGCAATGTCCAAAATGAGGAGAAGTTCATCCCAAGGAATGTTACAGATAAAGTAATATAGGCAAGTGCTACCCATTCATTAGGTGTGTATGCACCTAGTGCCATAAATACTCCTGTACCAATAAATGAAATATATATTGGTATTCTTCTTGCTTGTGTTAAACTGACCCTTTTTGAAAGTTTATCGGAAAATAATCCTGTTAAATTCATTGAAAGAAATGCCCCTAAATATGGGAAAACTGCGAACATTCCTGTTGCTAAAAGAGTAAAACCTCTTTCATTCATGAAATATGCTGGGAGCCATGTCAAATATAAATACCAATTATAATTCTGGAAAAAGTAAATTATAGTAATACCTAGAACCTCTTTTGTCCGGAATAACTTTTTCCATTGAATTTTAACTACCTCATCTGATTTAGGTTTGCTGGTCTGTTCTGCAATTTCCAATTCTTCTAACTCTTTTTTAGTAATAAAACGGTTTTTTTCAGGTTTATCAGTAGCAGTTATAAACCATATAACTCCCCAAATAATCCCCAATGCACCGAACAAATAAAATGATGATTGCCAGCCAAAATCAGACGAAATCCATGCGGTAATAGGTGCAGCTATCGCAACTCCCAGAGCCATCCCGGACATATTCAGGCCCTGCCAGCGACCCCTGGAACTGATAGGTGACCATCTTGAGACAATTGAGGTGTGTGAAGGGAAATTAATTGCTTCTCCGACTCCAAGAAGAAATCGAATGATTAACATCGATGTTAATCCCCAGGCAAGTGGAGTAGCCATTGTAAATACAGACCAGAGAATAACTCCAAGCCCTAATAATTTCACTCCTCCATACTTATCTGACAACCAACCCGCAGGTATACCAAGCAATAAATATCCTGCAAAAAACGCGGAGGCTAATAGCCCGAATTGTTGTTCATTCCAACCATATTCCTCCATAATAGGTACAGCTACGATTGATATGTTAGAACGATCGGTGTAAGCAAGAATTGTACTAATAAATATCAAAATCATAATAATCCAGCGTGCTTTAAATTTCCTTTCAGGTTCTAAGTTGTTTCTGGGTGTATGCGCTTTCACTTCCATATAAAAAAACACTCCCCTTAACAAAATTAAAATTTGTCTAGCCGAACCTTTTCACTACCGCCCCCTTTAAAATTAATTTGCAATGAATCAACTTTCTTTGAAAGAATTTGCAGGTTTGTCTGACAAATAGTCAAACATTTCAAAGCTAATTATAGTCTTAAATATTTGACTTGTCAATATTTTCTGAGTATTCAATTGACTGATTTGATTGTATATTTCGAAAACTACATCCACCAAGGTTTTAGCTTATAATAATTTTTTTTGCTATCAGGGTTTCAACGATAAATTTATAAGGAGACTGGGATTGTAGGATTCAAATAAAGCAATACATGAATAGAAACAAAAAAAATCCTTGCCACAATTATTGTTGTGACAAGGGTTTTAAAAATTTATCCAATCGAACCTTCCATCTCGAACTTGATTAAACGGTTCATTTCAACTGCGTATTCCATTGGAAGTTCTTTTGTAAATGGCTCAATAAAGCCCATTACAATCATTTCAGTAGCTTCTTGTTCAGAAATACCACGGCTCATCAGATAGAATAATTGTTCCTCAGATACTTTTGAAACCTTTGCTTCGTGCTCTAATGAGATATTGTCGTTCAGGATTTCATTATATGGAATTGTATCAGAGGTTGACTGATTATCCATAATTAATGTATCACATTCGATATTTGAACGAGCACCATCCGCTTTACGTCCAAAGTGAACGATACCACGGTATGTTACTTTACCACCATGTTTTGAAATTGATTTCGAAACAATCGATGATGTTGTATTTGGCGCAAGGTGATGCATTTTCGCACCTGCATCTTGGTGTTGGCCTTTCCCCGCGATTGCGATAGAAAGTGTCATACCACGAGCCCCTTCACCACGAAGGATAACAGCAGGGTATTTCATTGTTAATTTCGAACCAATGTTGCCATCGACCCATTCCATTGTTGCATTTGCATCACAAACTGCACGCTTAGTAACTAGGTTATACACATTGTTTGCCCAGTTTTGGATCGTTGTATAACGACAATAAGCATCCTTTTTAATGATGATTTCAACAACCGCACTGTGAAGTGAGTTTGTTGTATAAACAGGGGCTGTACATCCTTCAACATAGTGTACACTTGCACCTTCATCCACAATAATTAATGTACGCTCGAACTGACCCATGTTTTCAGAGTTGATACGGAAGTATGCTTGAAGTGGTGTATCAACCTTGACACCTGGTGGTACATAGATGAATGATCCACCAGACCAAACTGCTGAGTTCAATGCAGCAAACTTGTTATCGGTTGGAGGAATTACTTTTGCCCAGTGCTCACGGAAAATGTCTTCATTTTCTTTAAGAGCTGAATCTGTATCCTTAAATACGATTCCCAGATTTGTAAGTTCTTCCTTCATATTATGGTATACAACCTCTGACTCATACTGAGCAGAAACACCCGCAAGGTATTTTTGCTCTGCTTCAGGAATTCCTAATTTATCAAAAGTAGCTTTGATTTCTTCAGGAACTTCATCCCAAGACTTCTCAGATTTCTCAGATGGTTTTACATAATACGTAATTTCATCAAAGTTTAAGCTATTTAAGTCTCCACCCCATTGTGGCATAGGCATGTTATAGAAATGCTCTAAGGATTTTAGACGGAAATCTAACATCCACTGAGGCTCTTCCTTCATGCGAGAGATTTCTTCAACAATTTCCTTTGTTAAACCACGTTCTGAACGGAAGATAGAAACGTCTTTATCTGCAAAGCCATATTTATAATCGCCAATCTCAGGCATTTTCTTTGCCATTTAACTTCACTCCATTCTTTGTAAGGAACACCCGTCATACTATCTGCGAGAGTTCACTCACGATTCATTTTGCTCGTTCTTAAATCCCTTTTCCATTGCCTTCCAAGCTAATGTTGCACATTTAATACGTGCTGGGAATTTTGAAACGCCCTGAAGTGCTTCAATATCTCCTAAATCAATGCTATCATCATATTCATTTCCTAGCATCATTTCTGAGAAGATTTTTGACATTTTTAATGCATCTTCAATATTCTTTCCTTTAATCGCTTGAGTCATCATGGATGCCGATGACATCGAGATGGAACATCCCTCACCGTCGTATTTAGCGTCTTGAACGACACCATCCTCCACTTTTAGAGTAAGATGAATACGGTCTCCACAAGTCGGGTTATTCATGTCAATTGTTAATGCACCTTCTTGAATGACCCCACGATTTCTAGGCTTTTTATAGTGATCCATAATCACTTGTCGGTACAAGGTATCAAGATTTATGTTAGAATCCATTGCTGAAATACTCCTTTGTTTTAATGAGTCCTTCAACTAGTTTATCAATTTCTTCTTCGGTATTATAGAGGTAAAAACTTGCACGAGCGGTAGCTGAAACCTTCAACCATTTCATTAATGGTTGTGCACAGTGATGACCGGCTCTTACAGCAACACCATCTGCATCTAAGACTGTCGCAACATCATGTGGATGAACATCATCAATATTGAAGGTTACAAGTCCTGCACGATGTTTAGGTCCATATATCGTTAGACCCTCGACTTCCGATAATCGTTCCATTGCATAATTTGCTAAATTGTGCTCATGCTCAAGGATTTGATCAAGCCCAATATCTTCTAAAAAGTCAATTGCAGCACCTAATCCAATGGCTCCAGCGATAATTGGCGTTCCTGCTTCGAATTTCCAAGGAAGCTCTTTCCATGTTGATTCGTAAAGGTCAACGAAATCAATCATTTCACCGCCAGTTTCAACTGGCTCCATTTTTTCAAGTAAGGCTTTCTTGCCATATAACACACCGATACCTGTTGGTCCACACATTTTATGACCTGAAAAAGCAAGGAAATCACAATCAAGGTCCTTCACATCAATTTTCATATGTGGAGCGGCTTGTGCACCATCAACAACCATGATTGCTCCATTACGATGTGCTATTTCGGTAATCTCTTTTATAGGGTTTATTGCTCCTAGCACGTTCGAAACCATTACGACTGATACAATCTTAGTTTGATTTGTAACAGTTGCTTCAACATCCTTTACATCAATTGAACCATCCTCCTGTAGAGGAATATATTTCAATTTCGCACCAGTACGTTTTGCAATTTGCTGCCAAGGAATAATATTAGCATGGTGTTCCATGTAGGTAATAACAATTTCATCGCCCTCATTAAGATGTTCACGCCCATAGCTTTCCGCAATTGTATTAATTGCAGTTGTTGTTCCTCTGGTAAAAATAACCTCTTGAATAGAGGATGCATTGATGTATTTGCGAACCTTTTCACGAGCATTTTCATAAGCATCAGTAGCTTTTGTACCAAGAGTATGAACCCCTCGGTGTACATTTGAATTATATTCACGATAGTAGCGATCAAGCGTTTCAATAACAGTAACAGGTTTTTGAGATGTTGCAGCACTGTCCAAATAGACAAGAGGTTTTCCATTAACCTCTTGATCTAAGATAGGGAACATGGAACGAATATCTTGGATATTCATTATCTTACTTTCCTTTCGATTACCTCAACTAGTTGCTTTTTAACACCTTCAATTGGAAGTTGGTTAACAACTGGTGCAAGGAATCCATGAATCACTAAGCGTTCAGCTTCCTTCTGCGGAATACCACGGCTCATTAAATAATATAATTGTACTGGGTCAACCCTACCAACAGATGCAGCGTGACCTGCTGTAACATCATCTTCATCAATAAGTAAAATTGGGTTTGCATCTCCACGAGCTTTTTCGCTAAGCATTAATACTCTTGATTCTTGTTCTGCATTTGATTTCGAAGCGCCATGTTCGATATGCCCAATACCATTAAAGATTGAGCTTGCGCTGTCTTTCATAACACCATGTTTCAAAATATAGCCTTCTGAATTTTTACCATGGTGAGTAATTCTTGTGGTGAAGTTTTGCTTTTGTTCGCCACGGCCAACAACGACTGTCTTTGTATCAGCAAGAGAACCATCACCAACTAAATTCGTGATATTTTCTGAGATTGTGTCGCCATCATTCATGAGACCTAGAGCCCACTCGATTTTGCTATCACGGCCGATTACACCACGACGAGTTACGTAGGTAGTATTTCCTGTTGCCAATGCATCTACTGCACCATAGGTTACCTTCGCATTACTGCCTGCAATAACTTCTGACACAATATTCACAACTGTATTCACAGAGTTAGTTGTTGAGATATAGTTTTCAACATACGTAACAGAACTATTATCTTCAGCAACAACAATTACATGGTTAAAAGTAGCCGCTTCTCCGTTTTCTTGAATAAATACTGCATGTAATGGAACTGATACTTCAACATTTTTAGGAACATATACGAAAGCACCACCATTAACGAGTGCAGCATGAAGTGCAGTAAGACGGTGTTCGTCAACCTTAACAGCTTCTGTCATAAAATATTTTTGAAGAAGATCACCATGTTCACGAGCAGCTGTATGAATATCTGTAAAAATAACGCCACTTGCTTTTACATCTTCTGTAAGAGAAATAAAAGCTGGTGTATTATTACGTTGAATATATATATTCTTTTCCTCTTCAACATGAATTAATGATTTGATTTCTTCAGGTAATTCGTCCAATGAAGTATATGGAGCACTTTCCACAACATGCTTTGCAAATTGAGTAAAGTTCCATTTATCAATTTTGGTTTTATCTGGTTTTGGCATCGGAAGGTCTTCTGCTTTTTCAAGAGCTTGTAAGCGAAGATCCTGTAGCCAGGTTGGTTCACCAAGAGTAGACGAAAAACCTCTGACATAATCTTTATCAAATGGTAATTTCGTATCGATTGTCATAATAATCCTCCTAACGCTTACGCTTCTTGATCTACAGTTTCATCTTCAATTCCTAGTTCTTGCTTGATCCAATCATATCCTTCTGCTTCTAGACGTTGAGCAAGCTCTGGACCACCAGATTTCACAATACGTCCTTGCATCATAACATGTACTTTATCTGGTGTAATATAGTTTAGTAAGCGTTGGTAGTGAGTGATGATTAAGCAACCAAACTCTTCGCCGCGCATTTCATTGATTCCTTTAGAAACAACCTTCAATGCATCAATGTCAAGTCCTGAGTCAATCTCGTCAAGGATTGCAATCTTAGGCTCAATCATCATTAATTGCAGGATTTCATTACGTTTCTTTTCTCCACCTGAAAAGCCTTCGTTTAGATAACGTTGGGCCATATCAGGATCCATTTCTAGGTATTCCATGTTCTTATCCATTGTACGGATGAATTTCATTAATGAAATTTCATCGCCTTCTTCACGTCGTGCGTTGATTGCAGAACGAAGGAAGTCGGCATTTGTAACACCACTGATTTCACTTGGATATTGCATAGCTAGGAAAAGACCAGCGCGAGCACGCTCATCAACTTCCATTTCTAATACATCTTCACCATCTAAAGTAACGCTACCACTTGTAACCTCATATTTAGGATGACCCATGATTGCAGATGATAAAGTTGATTTACCTGTACCATTTGGTCCCATGATTGCGTGAATTTCTCCGCCTTTTATTTCAAGGTTTACTCCTTTTAAAATCTCCTTGCCTTCGATTTCGACATGAAGATCCTTTATTACTAAAGTAGATCCTGCCATAACTACTACCTCCATTAGACAAAAAATATTTTGTATAGTAATGACTAATTAAGTCAAAACTTTATTCTCACTTTATTCTCATTACAATCTTATAACAAATTCAAAGTGATATCAACCTTTACACATTGCTTATAAGATTACACGTTTGGCAACGAGATGGTTTAATTTTTACCGTGAATTTTCAAGCGTACTCTGAGAATGATTATCCTAAAACTTGTCCATCACTAAGATAACATAATTTACTAAGATATGTAAGGATGAAGGGGATTTATGCATATTTATAGCCTTTTAGCTCCCGTTTATTTTTCTCACATTAAATGAATTCATTCTATAATAAAGTATCCATATTAAAAACCCAGTGTGAGGGCACTGGGTCTAATCACTATTCTTTTTGTTTAAGTATGAATTCTACCATCAATTTGAGCAACAATCATTCGACCTTGTTTATATTCTTGTTCACGGTTTTTTTCCACCCGTAACCGTTCCTTGAACTTTCGACAGTAATCCTCATAGCCAATCCCATGTGCCTGATGCATTGCCTTTTCCATTTCGCCCGTATAATTTAAACGGATTCGATTGATAATGAATCAATCCCTTCTTTTTTATGTGTTTTTCTTAACACGGTTATAATGGTACCACTGGCAACGTTTTACTACAATCACGAGAAAATGCAATATTTTAAGCTACCTATTCTAATTTTGCTGTCTGGGATTATGATCAACACGAGATAAAGAATTAAGGCAAATTCCTTTATATTCCTCCCAAATAATCAATAAATGAAAAGAAGCTTACCAAATGGCAAGCTTCTTCTCATTTATTATTTTACTGTAGTCACCGCACCAGCATATTTTTCTTCAATGAAATTCTGAATTTCTTCAGATTTCAATACTTCAACTAATGCCTTGATTTCTTCACGGTCTTCGTCACCTTTGTTAACAACGACTAAGTTTGCAGGGACCACATCATCTCCTTCAAAGGCAATGCCATCCTCTGCGATATTTACTCCACCCTCAAGTGCATAGTTTGTGTTAATAACAACCGCGTCTCCTTCACCATTTTCAAATGAAGTAGCAAGAAGTTTCGCTTCAATTAAAGTTGAAAAATCTAGATTTTTTGGATTTTCAACGATGTCTTCAACCCTTGCTTGATTACCAACACCCTCTTTAAGTTTGATGACACCTTCTCTTTCAAAAATCGGCAAAATACGACCGTGGTCACTAAATGAATTGCTCATGATGATTTTTGCACCATCAGGAAGCTCTTTTAAACTACTATATTTTTTAGAATATACTCCAATTGGCTCTTTATGGATTTCTCCAACACTTACAAAATCAAAGTCCGGATTTTCCTCTAATTGTAACTCTAAATAACCAGGTGTTTGGAAGTAGTTTGCATCAAGCTCTTTTTCATGAAGGGCTACGTTTGGCAAAATGTAATCAGTAAACACTTCAATTTTAAGGTCAATTCCTTTTTCCTTTAATAAAGGTTTAGCTTCTTCAAGCACTTCGGCATGTGGAACTGCTGATGCACCAACGATTAATTCTTTATTGCCTTCAGCTTCTTTTGTGTTGCCACCCTCATCTGTTTTATCACCTGACCCACAAGCAGCTAATGTAAGGGAAAATAATCCAATTAATAATACAAAAAGAAATTTTTTCATTTGTGTTCCTCCTGTTATCTCTTATCTGTTTGTTTTGTAAAGTAATCACCCACGAATTGAATGATAAATACCAAAATTAATATTGCAATTGTGGCAATAAATGTAATGACTGGTTTGTTACTTTGGAAGCCATATAGATAGGCAAAATGACCTAATCCACCAGCACCGATAACACCGGCCATAGCAGTGAAGCCTACTAATGAAATCGCAGTCACTGTAATCCCTGAGATTAAGGCTGGTAGGGATTCTGGAATTAATACTTTAAAAATAATGGTCGAATTAGTTGCTCCCATTGAATGAGAAGCCTCAATTACACCTTTATCTATTTCACGTAAAGCAATTTCAACCATTCTTGCGTAAAACGGTGCCGACCCTATAATTAAGGACGGTAATGCCGCATTCGGTCCTAGCATTGAACCCATTACAATTTTCGTAAAAGGTATTAATAATACAATAAGGATAATAAATGGTATGGATCGAAAAATATTAACAAGTGCAGACACAATTCGATTTACCACAGAATTTTCCCAGGCATTCCCTTTATCCGTTAAAAAGAGGACCAATCCTAAAAACAGACCTATAATAAAGGTTGCAAGCACCGAAATCCCAGTCATATATAAGGTTTCTTGGGTTGCTTCCCAGAGATTTCCCCAATTTAATGCTTGATAATCTTTAACCTGTTTTTCCCATTTAAGAAGTTCCTGGAATTGTTCAAACATTTTCAATCACCTCAGCTTCTACTCGTTGTTTCCGAATAAATTCAATGGCTGAAGTAACCTCATTCAGTCCACCAGCAAGATGAATGAACAATGTACCATAAGATCCATTTTGGGTTTGTGAAATCTTTCCTTGTAAAATATTCACTTCAACATTAAAGTCTCGGATTAAAGAAGTGATTAATGGTTTTTCTGCATCTTCCCCAACAAAAGTGAGCTGAACGACTCTTCCATTTGGATAACGCTCAAGCAAATGCTCAATCATTTCTTTTGTTTCCTCAGGCTCTGTCACTTGCTGCACAAAACGTTTAGTTATTTGAGCTTGTGGCTTTTTAAACACATCAAGCACCTTTCCTTGCTCAACAATTGCGCCATTTTCCATAACGGCAACACGGTGACAAATTTTACGGATAACGTGCATTTCGTGGGTAATTAATACAATCGTTAATCCTAATCGTTCATTGATATCTACAAGCAAATCTAAGATTGAGTCAGTCGTTTGCGGGTCTAATGCAGATGTTGCCTCGTCACATAGCAAAACCTTCGGGTTATTAGCTAGTGCTCGTGCGATACCTACCCTTTGCTTTTGACCGCCACTTAGCTGTGAAGGATAAGCATCTTCTCTTCCTTCTAATCCGACTAGCTTAATCAACTCTGTCACTCGTTCTTCACGTTTGGCTCTCGGAACTTTCGCGATCTCAAGTGGAAATGATATATTTTCTCTCACTGTTCGCGACCATAAAAGGTTGAAGTGCTGAAAGATCATGCTTATTTCTTGACGTGCGTCACGCAAAGCTTTTCCTTTTATAGAAGTGATATCATGGCCAGCAACTGAAACTGTACCTTCAGTTGGATTTTCGAGACCATTCAGCAAACGAATAAGTGAGCTTTTACCAGCACCACTGTACCCGATAATGCCAAAAATTTCACCTTCATTGATTTCCAAGTTAATATCATTAACTGCTGTAACAGAATTGTTTTTCGTCTTATAAATCTTCTTCACATTTTTTAGTGTTATCACGTAATTCACCTTCTATCTAAAGAGAACTATGTTTAGTTTATACGATATAAAAAGTAATTACTAATTGAAAAAGCCTTTCTGCAATTAAAAGAGCAGAAAGGCACCGTTATCTGATTCCTTCCTCTCATCTTCCAAAGCTTTGCTTTGTGTGAATTGGCACCTTTTCAACAGATGTTGACGGTTGCTGGGCTTCATCGGGCACATCCCTCCACCACTCTAAATAAGAGTAATCATATTTATTTACTTTTTATCGTACTAAACAACTCGAAGGTTATCTTATCACCTGCAAGGTAAGGTGTCAATGGAAAAACATGACTAATGTACCAATGTTAATTCGTTAGATTGTTGGTAAAGGTGTAACTGAACTAGTTCCATTTGCTGCTTTAATGGCTTGCTCTAAATCCTCTAAAAGATCTTCTATATTCTCAATTCCAACCGATAAGCGAACTAAGTCTTCTGAAACACCTGATAATTTTAGATCTTCTGGACTCAATTGTTGGTGTGTAGTGCTAGCTGGGTGGATGATTAAACTCTTCGCATCGCCAACGTTTGCAACATGTGACCAAAGCTCCACATTATTGATTAATTTCTCTCCAGCTTCTTTTCCGCCTTTAATACCGAATACAACAACAGATCCAGCACCCTTTGGCAGGTATTTATCTGCTAATTGTTTGTTAGGGTGATCGTCTTCACCAGGATACAATACCCATTCAACCCCAGGATGATTTTTAAGATATGAAACAACTTTTTTCGTATTTGCGATATGTTCCTTCATACGAACATGTAATGTCTCAAGACCCAGGTTAAACTGGAATGAATTAAAAGGACTCAAAGCTGGACCTAGATCGCGAAGAAGTTGAACTCTCGCTTTGATGATATAAGCAACAGGTCCTAAAGCATCGGCAAAGACTAAATCATGGTAGCTTGGGTCTGGCGTTGTAAATCCTGGGAATTTTGGTGAATTCCAATCAAATTTACCACCATCAACAATAATTCCACCCATCGTTGTTCCATTCCCTAGTAACCACTTTGTAGCAGAATGTACAACAATATCTGCCCCATGCTCAATTGGTCTACATAAGTATGGTGTTGCAAATGTATTGTCAATAATTAACGGAATTCCAGCTTCATGAGCAATCGTTGCAACAGCCTCAATATCAAGGATATCTAAACTTGGGTTTCCGATTGTTTCAGCAAAAATTGCTTTTGTATTCGGAGTAATCGCTTGACGGAAGTTTTCCGGATTTGTTGGTTCTACCAAATGGGTCTTAATTCCATATTTAGGTAGTGTGTTAGCAAATAGGTTATAAGTTCCACCGTAAAGTGTAGAAGCAGATACAATCTCATCTCCAGCACCCGCGATATTCAAAATTGCTGTTGTAATTGCAGCCATTCCACTTGAAACTGCCAATGCACCAACTCCACCCTCTAATTGTGCTACTCTTTCTTCAAAAACAGTTGTAGTTGGATTATGGATACGAGTATAAATATAACCATTTTCTTTTAGCCCAAATAGATTTGCTGCATGCTCTGTAGTATTAAATTTATATGCATTTGATTGGTAGATTGGTACAGCTCTTGCTCCTGTTACAGGATCTGCTTCAAGGCCACCATGTATTGCGATTGTTTCTGGTCTATAGTTTTTTTGTTTTTCACTCATTTGAAATCTCTCCTCTACCTTTTTGTTTATACAAATTAAAAAACCTCTTCGATAAGAAGAGGTGTATGTATGGTTTCTCTCCTTATCTCTCAGACAAAAAATTGTCTGTTGGAATTAGCACCGTGTAAATTACCGGTTGCCGGGCTTCATAGGGCCATTCCCTCCACCACTCTTGATAAGATTATCGATATGAAGTTTTTATACTAATACTTTAAATTGATGTTAACTCTTTTTCAATTACAAGTCAACTGTATTTTTAGAAAAAATGGGGAATTCAAAATTTCATACTTTATTTCGACAACTTTAAATGAACTGTTTCTAGTTTACCTATTATGATATTTTCGCGAAAGTTTTTTCTTCATCACGAAAGGACTTTCTACTGAAAACAATTAGGAAATAAAGGGACCCAATTAAATATAAGACAGATGTGATTGTAAATACATAAGCATAGCCCCAATAAGCCCCATGGATCATCACAATTGATGTCGATACAGGTCCCATTAATGCCCATCCTAATGAAAACACCATTTGATTCACTGAATTGGCTAGACCCTTCATCGAATCGTTCACACGTCCCATAACTAGAGATGCTTGAATCGGGTTCCCCGCATTCATTAATGCCTGTCTAAATAAAAAGGCAATGGCTGCTATGTAAAGATTTTCGGTATACCCTGTAAGTAATAGGAATGGAAGGGACGATAATTGCAAATAAACCACTGCACGAACCTCTCCTACCTTACTGACAATGTAGGGGCCAATAATCATTGCAACTGCAGTTGCTGCTTGTCCCAAAGAGAGTATGATACCGATTATTGTATTACTAGCTAGAAAGCGATCTGCAAAATACAAATTTAAATACGGGATAACTAATCCGGAACCAAAGCCGATAATCATCTGTGCAAAAGCAAACATCGCGATTAATTTAATTTGTGATTTATTCGCTTTTAATTTTTGACCAAATGATTCTACTCTATTATTATCTGGTCGTTTCCTGCGTTGTTCATTCATTTTAATGATTGGTAGAATTCCTGCAACATAGATAATCGTTGCGATTAGAAGCGTGATTCTCACACTCCAAAGTCCACTCATATGAAAAATATATTGGAAGGCATCAGACAATGCCCCACCTGCGATGTTTCCAACTACTTGGGCGACCATCATGATGGCAGAATGAAAACTAAAGAGATGAACCCTTTGTGCAGACGTTGAGTTTTCCGCTAACCATGGGACACCAGAAACTTGAATAAACGCCGTCGACAAACCTGTTAAAAAGGCTGTCATTACTAGTAGCTGTTCTACATCTAAAATACTTCTCGCAAAGAAAGAGATTGTTGAAACAGCCACACCTAGTACCATCACTTTTTTTCTTCCAAACTTGTCACTCATGAGACCTGCAGGTACAAGGATGATGGCGGACGCCAAAGCTGTCATGGCAATAATTGTTCCATTTGTTTGCTCAGAATAGCCAAGTTCTCGTACATAGAAGTTATACATGATTGTGAACATACCCATGCCTAACTGTGTAAAAATAGTCGTAAGAATGAATAGTTTAATATTTTGATTGTATGATTTGTATTGTGTTTTCCACCCAGTAACTATGCTACTCATATGCGCTCCAGTGATGTTTTTATTGTTTCGACTCCCTAAATATCATACAACTTTTCAGAAAAAAAGCAATAAAAAAACAACGCCAAATTCGCGCGTTGTTTAGTCATTTGATATTATTTCAAGCAAATATGGTACCGAGTGGAAAGCATAGTATTTCTTTGAAACTTTTCCGTCTTGCACATGCAACAAACAAGGAACACTCTCGATTTGCCATTCGATTGCTTTTTGAGGTAAATAATTTAGATCGCTTTTTCCGATGATTACATTTGGAAGTAATTCATCTACCACTGAAATCATTTTTGATGCTACTTGGCAGGTTCCACACATCGGTGTATATAAATAAAGCCAAAACTGTTCCGTATTGGCAATTTGAGCGTCAATTTCATGATCTTTCCATTCCTTCATGTCTCCAACAACCTTTTCCTTCTTCATTGAATTTTATTGTATCATGATTTTTACATAAACATCGGAATTATGTTTATCCTCCTACAATAAAAATTCTGCATGAACATCAATATTTGCGGAAAGAAGTACGGTTGCAATGTGATGTTCAGGTGCTGTCGCAACCTCGCGATAGGTTTTATCAATAAACAAATGCCGTGCTTCAGGAAATTCGCGTTTAAACTGTTTTCTTAGCTTATCACCCGCTCTGTCAGCATCCACTAATATATAAACATCTTTATTAAATAAATGTTCAATTAAATCATCAAGCTTTGAAAGGCCGATCGTTCCATTTGTACAAATGATTTCTACTGGTTCATTCACAACCGTTTCGACCTTCTTCTTGTCCGTTCTCCCCTCAACAATGATTACTTTTTCCATATCATCAAAAGCCACCATTTCATCACCTTACTTTATGTGTACATTTTTCTGCTTTATCCCTTTATTCGATGTGTACAACTGCTTTTCCTTCATTTTATCGCAAAGATTCATTTTGGTGATAGATACTGGAAAAGTTAAGGAAAAAAGACAGTGGGTCGCCACTGTCTTCAACACCAACCATTTTCATCATCACAATCCACATATTTCATATCTGGGGAAGTAGGGACATCGGCATATGTGAAAATTTTACTTTGTTCCTTCTCATATCCCTGCTTTAAATCAAATTGAGCTCCTTCGTTCGTAAAGCGAATTTTACCAATAGGTTCTTTCTCTACAAATAAATTCATTTCGTTATTTCCAAGCTTACCCACTACTCGGTCAGTCACATCAATTCGAGTATGTTTCAATACCATGATAAACACCCTTCCCTTGGTATTTACTTTTAGAATGTCCATTACGACTAACTTCATTCGGCTTGGGGGGTGCTCTGTATTGGTTATGTTACCAAGAAAAAAAGAGCCAGAGTAGGAATTCACCTTTTACTGGCTCTCTCGTTGTAAATTAGTCTTCTTTGATCATTTCTTCATACTGCTCAGCAGTCATGAGGTTTTCTACATCTCCAGCATTTGCAGGTTCAATCACAATCATCCATGCTTTTTCATATGGAGATTCGTTTACGAATTCTGGGCTATCATCAAGGTCTTCGTTAATTTCGACAACTTTACCACTAATTGGTGCATAAAGCTCAGATACAGTTTTAACTGACTCAACACTTCCGAATGGCTCGTCCGCTTGGATCTCGTCACCAACTTCTGGAAGTTCAACGAATACGATATCACCTAATTCAGATTGTGCGAAATCTGTAATTCCGATACGTACTTTATCCCCTTCAACTTTCACCCATTCGTGTTCCTCTGAATAACGTAATTCTTTAGGTGTGCTCATTTGATAACCTCCATCAATTCAATTTTATGAAAATATTTACTTCCTCATTTCACCTGAGTTTCCCCAGCAAAATGGTTATGTAAAACCCTAAAAAGGGCTTTCATCCTATGCCCAAGTTTCTTCAAACTTCGCTTCATTGAATCCAACCGTTACCTTGTTGCCGTCTGTAGTGAGTGGGCGCTTAATCAGCATTCCATCAGATGCAAGTAGGTCCAGTAACTCATCCTCTGACGCAGTACTCACTTTATCCTTCAAACTAAGTTCGCGGTATTTTTGACCACTTGTATTAAAGAATTTCTTTAATTCTAATCCACTTTTCTCGTACATTTCTCTTAATTGCTCTTTTGAAGGTGGATTCTCAACAATATGTACTTCCTCAAAAGCAACCTGATGCTCTTCAAACCATTTTTTTGCTTTTCGACAGGTTCCACATTTCGGATACCAATAAAATGTTAATGCCATATTCTCACCACCTTAATCATTCTACCAAGAAATATTTTATCATATAACAAATTGAAATAAAATTGATTCGAATGAACCTCTGATACATTTCGACTTATCTTTAACTTTTCCTGCTTAATACGCGAAATACCCTTTTTACAAGGGAAAAAGCCCCTGACCATAAGGGGCTTCTTCACAGTATTAAACAGTATATTTTTCAGCTTCGATTAGAGTTGCAGCAATTTCACGTTTCTTCGCAATGACATTAACCGGCGTAAAACGAGTTAATTTACGCAATGCTGAGGTCATCATACGTAACAAATCGCCTTCTTCTGTTGCAACAAGAGTTTCCTTTGCATGGGCTTCAATTTCATTGAATGCTTCTTGCACAAAAACTTGTGTATAAAGGATTTTTTGCTGATTCTTATCTTCCCCTGCTTTTTTGATGGCTTTTTCTGTCCGAAGAACAACTGACTCCATCGCATAGATATTTGCTGCAATATCTGCAATATTGGCTAGGATTTCTTGTTCTTTTTCAAGCTTTGGACCGAATTTTTGAGCCGCAAGTCCTGCAATCATTAATCCAATCTTCTTCGCATTACGAACCAGGTATTTTTCTTGTTCAAGTACGCCTTCACCCACTTCTTCAGGCATCAGCATCATAAGTTCTTCTTGAAGCTGTGTAGCTTTTTCAAGTAATGGTAATTCTCCTTTTAATGCTTTTCGAAGAAATGTTCCAGGAACTAATAGGCGATTGATTTCATTTGTTCCCTCGAAAATTCGGTTAATCCGTGAATCACGGTAGGCTCTTTCAATTTCGTACTCCTGCATAAATCCGTATCCACCATGGATTTGAACGCCTTCGTCTACAACATAATCTAAAACTTCTGTGTTGAAAAATTTATTAATGGAGCATTCAATTGCATATTCAGCAATGGACTTAGCAACTTCTTTACCATTGTTCACTTCCTCTTCAGATAATTGGCCCATGCGGTCTTCAAAATATCCAACTGTACGGTACACGCTGGATTCAGCAGCATAAATTTTTGCCGCCATGTTCGCCAATTTCTCTTGAATTAATCCAAATTTTGAGATTGGTGTTTTGAATTGTTGACGCTGATTTGCGTATTTAACCGCAAGTTCGAACGCGCTCTTAGCTCCACCAACCGCACCTACACCAAGCTTATAACGACCAATGTTTAGTATGTTAAATGCGATTATGTGACCTCTGCCTACTTCACCTAACAGATTTTCTACAGGTACCTGTGCATCTTCAAGAATTAATGTGCGAGTTGATGAGCTCTTAATTCCCATTTTCTTTTCTTCAGCACCTGTAGAAACTCCAGGGAATTCACGCTCCACAATAAATGCCGAGAATTTATCTCCATCGATTTTGGCATATACAATGAATACATCAGCAAAACCAGCGTTTGTAATCCATTGTTTTTCACCATTTAGAACATAATGAGTTCCTTCAGCATTTAATTTAGCAGTTGTCTTTGCACCAAGTGCGTCAGATCCTGAACCTGGCTCTGTTAACGCATATGCCGCTAGTAACTCACCTGTTGCCAATTTTGGCAGATATTTTTGCTTTTGCTCTTCATTACCAAAAAGAACAATTGGAAGTGACCCAATTCCAACATGTGCTCCGTGAGAAATGGAGAAGCCACCCGCTCTTGCCATTTTTTCAGCTATTAATGCAGAGCTTACTTTGTCTAGTCCTAAACCACCATACTCTTCTGGTACGTCTACACCTAATAGTCCAAGTTCTCCTGCGCTTTTTAATAAGTTTACGGAAATGTCAAACTCATGATTTTCAAGATGTTCAACCTGTGGAAGAACCTCGTTTGCTACATAGTCCTCTGTTGTTTTTGCAATCATTTTATGTTCATCTGTGTAATCCTCCGGTGTAAAGACACGATCTGCTTCAAGATCTTCGATTAAAAAGCCCCCACCTAAAACGACTTTATCAGTTGCATTTGACATATTGTTTCCCCCTAAGAAAGTTTTCATTTGAGGCTCACCACCAGTGGTAAGCATCTTTTACCTATGCCAGTAGTTCAAATACACCAGCTGCACCCATTCCGCCGCCGATACACATTGTTACTACACCGAACTGTACGTTGCGACGCTTCATTTCATGCATCAGTGTAAGTGTTAATTTTGCTCCCGTACATCCAAGCGGATGCCCAAGTGCAATTGCACCGCCATTTACATTTACTTTTTCTTCATCCAGTCCAAGTTCACGAATCACTTGAAGCGATTGCGATGCAAAAGCCTCGTTTAATTCAAATAATCCGATATCAGAAAGTTCAAGACCTGCCATTTTAAGTGCCTTCGGAATGGCTGCTACTGGACCGATCCCCATTACTTCAGGTGGTACCCCTGCTACAGCAAACGATCTAAATTTCACAAATGGAGTTAAGCCTAAGCTAGTCGCTTTTTCACGATCCATTACCATTACCGCTGCTGCTCCGTCACTCGTTTGTGAGGCATTCCCTGCAGTCACTGAACCAGTTACTGAGAATGCAGGTCTTAATTTCGCCAAGACTTCAAGATTTGTATCTTCCCGAACCCCTTCATCCTGTGAGAATCGGACATGCTTTTCAACTAATTTATTGTTTTCAGCGACATGACGAAAAGTGACATCGACAGGTACAATTTCATCTACAAACTTACCTGCCTTAATCGCAGCTGCAGCTTTTTGATGACTTTTTACCGCAAAAGCATCTTGATCTTCACGGCTAATACCGTACTTGACTGCAACTTGCTCAGCGGTGTGACCCATTCCCATATAATATTCAGGTGCTGTTTCTGCAAGCCTTGCATTTGGTCGGACAACATGACCCATCATTGGTACAAGACTCATAGATTCCGCTCCGCCCGCAATGGCTGTATCCGAATGCCCTAGCATAATTTTTTCTGCTGCATAGGCAATGGATTGGAGTCCAGAAGAACAGTAACGATTGATCGTAATTGCAGGAACTGTATGCGAAAGACCTGCTAACGCACCAATATTTCTTGCCATGTTTAAACCTTGTTCTGCCTCAGGCATTGCACATCCTATGATTAAATCATCGATATTCCCATCGTAATTTCCTGCACGTTTTAATGTTTCCTTTACAACTAATGCTCCTAAATCATCAGGTCTTACATTTGCAAGTGTGCCTTTTTTCGCCTTTCCAACCGGAGTTCTTGCTCCGGCAACGATGACTGCTTCTCTCAACCACATTCCCTCCCAAGTAGGTAAAAGTTCGGATAAATCTCTTTCGAATCCTTCATCCTCACTTTTAACCTTTTATTTATGAAACTTTAGTTACGTAATGGTTTTCCTTTTACAAGCATGTGTTGCATTCTTTGCTGTGTTTTTGGCTCACCAACAAGACTTAAAAATGCTTCACGCTCGAGATCTAATAAGTATTGCTCATCTACCTCAGTACCATATGGAACATTGCCACCCGCAATCACCCATGCCAGCTTTTTCGCAATTTTAAGATCATGGTCTGAAATATAGCCGGAATATTTCATCGCTTGTGCGCCTAAAAGAAGATTTGCATAGCCTGTTTCACCAACCACTGGCACCTTCTTCCTTACTGGTGCTTTATAACCTTGTGCTGATAATGCCAATACTGATTGTTTTGCATCATAGATGAGGTGATCACCATTGAAGCTAACACTGTCCTCATTTGTTAAGAAGTTATTGGTTCGTGCCTCATCAGCCGAAGTTGAAACCTTCGCCATTGCAATTGTTTCGAATACTTTATTGGCGACATTCTGAAGATTCACTTCTACTCCAGTCGGCATACCTTGAAGATGGTTGAGATAAAGCTCCTTATTCCCACCCCCGCCAGGGATTACACCAACACCTACTTCAACTAGACCCATATACGTTTCACTTGAAGCTTGAACCTTCTCAGCAGGTAAGCAGATTTCTGCACCTCCACCAAGGGTCATTCCAAATGGTGCTGCTACGACTGGTTTTTCACTGTATTTGATATTCATCATTGCTTGTTGGAAATTGCGTACGACTAGTTCAATGTCATAGAAATTGTCATCCTGTGCTTCCATTAAAATCATTGCTAGGTTTGCACCAACACAGAAGTTTTTCGCTTGGTTACCGATGACAAGGCCTTTGTAGTTTTTCGCCACTTCTTCAATCGAGTAATTGATCATCTGAATAATATCGAAACCGATTGCATTATTTGGTGATGTAAATTCCAATAATGCGACATCATCTCCTAAATCTATTAAACTAGCTCCACTGTTTTTCTTAATGACGCCTTTTATTTCTTTTAACGTTTTAAGATGGATGTTCTTTGGATTGACCTTAACGGCTTTATATTCACCGTTATGGTAATACGAAACAGAGCCATATTCATTTTTATAAAAAGAGATATTACCGTTTGCCAGCATATCCTTAATCCAGCCTGGAAGTTTAACACCTTCTGCTTCCATCCTTGTGACAGATTTTTCAACTCCGATTGCATCCCACATTTCAAATGGACCTAATTGCCAGCCAAATCCCCATTTCATTGCCTCATCAATGGCGACAATATCATCCGCAATTTCGCCTAGAAGATTCGCAGAGTAGACAAGAGCCGGGCTTGTAATATTCCATAAAAGCTGTCCAGCACGATCATCCGCGTACAAAAGGGTTTTTAGCTTATTCGCAGTACCTTTTACTTGTTTAATAGAGGCTGTAACAGGTGTTTGTAGTTTCTTACGTGCTTCGTATTCAAGTGTTTCAGGGTTTAACTCAAGAATATCTTTACCCTTTTTCAGGAAAAAGCCTTGACCTGATTTACTTCCTAACCAACCTTTTTCCAGCATTTTCTTCATGAATTCAGGAACATTGAATACGTCTTTTTCTTCTCCTTCAACTTGCTCGAAAACATTGTTAGCCACGTGAATAAAGGTATCAAGTCCAACAACATCAAGGGTACGGAAAGTTGCACTCTTCGGTCGACCAATCATAGGACCAGTAACCGAGTCTACCTCACCGATGCTATATCCGCCTTTCAGCATTTCACGAACGGTTACCAGCAGTCCATATGTTCCAATTCGGTTTGCGATAAAATTAGGTGTGTCTTTTGCTTCAACGACACCTTTTCCAAGTACGTCCTCACCGAACTTTTTCATAAAAGAGAGTACTTCTGAGCTTGTTTTTTTTGTTGGAATCACTTCTAGGAGCTTCAAGTAACGTGGTGGGTTAAAGAAGTGGGTTCCTAAGAAGTGCTTTTGAAAATCTTCTGAACGGTCTTCAGCCATTGCTTCAACTGAGATACCAGATGTATTGGAGCTTATGATGCTGCCCGGCTTTCTAACTTCATCGATTTGACTAAATACCTTTTTCTTCACTTCAAGGTTTTCAACAACTACTTCAATAATCCAGTCTACTTCTGAAAGCTTTGTTAAATCATCCTCAAAGTTTCCAGTTGTAATAAGAGCAATGTTTTCCTTTGAAGTAAGTGGGGCCGGCTTCTGTTTTAACAACTTTTGAACTGCTGTATTGCTTAATCGATTTCGGACTTCTTGATCTTCAAGTGTAAGCCCTTTCTTTTTTTCTGCTTCTAAAAGTTCACGAGGAACAATATCTAATAGTAAGGTAGGTATTCCGATGTTTGCTAAATGGGCAGCAATACCTGAGCCCATAACCCCTGAACCAAGAACTGCAGCTCTTTTAATGCTTTGGACCATTCACAGTTTCCCCCTTCGATTCTTTTTTTGAATGAACACTCATTCATTTTTGCTTCAAAAAAAATATCCCTATTCGATTTCCAAGTCATTGAATTGGGAACCTCAAAAAGAATGAGTTCCTTTACAACTTAATATAAACCAATATTTAAATTTTCGCAATATATTCACGAAACAATTTTTCTTTTTATTGTAAATTCGCATTTAAACAGCCATAGAGGGGATTCTATAAAACGGAGGTGACAATCCAAATGGCGAAAGTTGATAAAAACCCATCTAAACGCGCTGTTAGTGCAGCTAGTGTAAAAGGAAATGCAGGGCCAGATACAAGAGCTCGTAGCGGAAAAACACAATCTACCAACCAACAATACGGGGCGCATAATACGGGTGGAGAAGAATAAGTCGAATTCCATGAATGTGAACGAGCTTGTTGAAAGACCCTATGGATCAAGTTTTAAGAACGAACGAGTCTTCATAACCATGGTGAAGGACTTATCGCAGCAGTTTCAAGGTCTTCATAACCTCGATGAAGACTTCTTTGTTCCATGGCAAACCACACTTTGGTCTTCATCACCCCGATGAAGACCTTTTCGTTCAAAATCAAACTGCGTTTCGGTCTTCATAACCTCGATGAAGACATCTTTGTTCCATGGCAAACCACACTTTGGTCTTCAT